>JAOAPL010000310.1 GCA_025462925.1 Acidobacteriaceae bacterium | reverse complement strand
CATCTTCGTGATCGGCGCATGCTTCGGACTCTTCGCCATGATCACCGGCGGCGTGGACACCGGATGGACCTTCTACGCTCCGCTGAGCACGACATATTCGAACACCAACGTGATCATGACGGCAGTCGGTATTTTGATCGCTGGCTTCGCCTCGATCTTTACCGGACTGAATTTCATCGTCACCATCCACAAGATGCGCGCGCCGGGACAAACCTGGTTCCGTCTCCCGCTCTTCGTTTGGGCGCACTATGCGGCCAGCGTCATCATGGTCCTTGGGACTCCGGTCATTGCCATCACCTTGATCCTGGTGGCGCTTGAGCGCGGCTTTCACATCGGGATCTTTGATCCCAAGCTGGGTGGAGATCCCATCCTCTTCCAGCACATGTTCTGGTTCTACTCGCACCCCGCCGTGTACATCATGATCCTTCCCGGCATGGGCGTGATCAATGAAGTCATCACCACCTTCTCGCACAAGCGCATCTTCGGATACAAAGCCGTGGCCTTCTCCAGCATCGCCATCGCGGTCTTCGGGTTCCTCGTCTGGGCGCACCACATGTTCATCGCGGGCATCTCCATTTACGCCGCGCTGATTTTCTCGCTCATCAGTTTCCTCGTCGCCATCCCGTCGGCTATCAAAGTCTTCAATTGGTCGGCGACCATGTACAAGGGATCGATCCGCTGGAACACGCCGATGCTGTATGCATTCGGCTTCATCGGACTCTTCACCATCGGCGGACTAACCGGATTGTTCCTGGCCGCGCTGGGATTGGACGTCCATCTCACGGAGACTTACTTCATCGTCGCCCACTTCCATTACGTAATGGTCGGCGGCATGGTGCTGGCTTACTTGTGCGGCATCCATCACTGGTGGCCGAAGATGACAGGCCGCTTGTATCCCGAACTTCCGGCAAAACTTTCTGCGTTGCTGGTCTTCGTAGGTTTCAACCTGACGTTTATGCCGCAGTTCATTCTTGGATATTTGGGAATGCCGCGGCGCTATCACGCATATCCGCCGGAGTGGCAAGTGTTGAACGTGCTGTCCACCGCCGGTGCCTCGATCCTGGCCATCGGGTTCCTGCTGCCCATGCTGTATCTGGTCTGGTCGTTGAAGTATGGCAAGATCGCAGGCCCGAATCCGTGGGAATCGACAGGGTTGGAGTGGGAGACATCCTCGCCGCCGCCCAAGCACAATTTCCATCAGACGCCGATTGTCACTACGGAGCCCTATCACTACGGTGAGAAAGAAGGAGAGGTCTAAGGCTTGGCTACCCACACTGATCCCGAGCTTCGCGAAGTAACGCATGATGAACACGCGGAACATCCACGTCATCTGCACCACTTCGACACCATGGACCAGCAGAAGGACGCCTCCGGTCTGGGCATGTGGGTGTTCCTCATCCAGGAGGTAATGTTCTTCGGCGGGCTTTTCTGCGCCTACCTGGTATATCGCAATCGCTTCTTCGAAGCTTTCGGCACCGCCAGCGCAACGCTTCGCATCGATCTCGGTACCATCAACACTGTCGTCCTCATCGGAAGCAGCTTGACCATGGCGCTCGCGGTGAACGCCGCGCAGCGAGGATTGCGCAAGCGGCTGATGGGATTCATCGTCGCTACGATGATCCTGGGTTCGATCTTCCTTGGCGTGAAGGCCATTGAGTACGCTGAGAAATTTGAAAAGCGCGAAGTCCCCGGACAGAACTTCTGTTTCGAGCCCCAGGGCAGCCCCTGCGCCGGTGTGAGCGAACAAAAAGAAGACACACTCGCCATGCTGAAACGTTGGGCCAGCGGCGGATTCGAAAGAGTTCCAGAGACCAGCTCTGAGCAGCAAGCAGCTCAGGTCGCAGAAGCACCCGGCGAAACCAATCCCACTCCGGAAGGACAGAGTGCTGACAACGCCGGTGTCACACCAGTCCCGCAGGGTAGTGAGCGTCAGCGTTCATTTCCCGGCGCCGAGATTTATTTCTCGTTGTACTTTGCCATGACGGGCATGCACGCGCTGCACATGATCATCGGCATGGGGCTGATGATCTGGCTGCTGTACAACGCGCACAAAGGTATGTACTCGGCTGCGTACTACACACCCATTGAGAATTTTGGTTTGTACTGGCACTTCGTGGACATCGTCTGGATCTACTTGTTCCCGCTTCTCTACCTGATCAACCGGCACGCAGGACACCACTAGGAAGAATGATAAGCATGACTGCGCATACTGAACATCAAACTCCGCATCACGAATCTGTTCACCACGTCGGCTCTCTCACCACGTATTTCATGGTGTTTTTTGCCTTGCTTGCTGGCACCGGAATCACGGTGTGGGCTGCCTTCCAAAATATAGAGGTTGCGGGGATCAGCATCAATGCTCCTATCGCGCTCACCATCGCTACGATTAAGGCGACGCTGGTGGTGCTCTACTTCATGCACGTCAAGGATTCGAGCCGTCTCACAAAGATCACGGTGATTGCTGGCGTGTTCTGGCTGGGAATATTGCTCACGCTGACGATGACTGATTTCCTCACTCGCAGCTGGCACTAGATTTCTTCGAAACCATCAACCACGGTCCTTTGAACGACAGAGCCCCTCGCCAGAGGGGCTTTTTGCTGCGCGAAACGCGCTTTTCAACAATGTTCGACGGGAACATTGTTGTGCATTCGAAAAATCAGAGCGGGCCTTTGAACACTTCAGTAAACAAAATTCAGCGTTGATCCTTATTTAGATTTCTAAAGACAGAGTCATTCCATCAGCAGTCATTCCCTCTGATGTGAACGATTTTTGTTTGGCAATCTCCATGCATATGTCTCTTCGGCAGAACTTTACGGAGGGAGTCTCTGCTACTTTCCTGGAGGTGTCACCGTGAAGTTTAGGTTCAACAGCATAAGGACGGGATTAGCCGTTCTTTTTTTATTGACGCTCGCATCTACATTCGTGTGGGCACAAAGAGAAACCGGTCAGGTAGTCGGTACCGTAAGAGATCCAAGCGGAGCGGTTGTTCCTGGAGTCACGATCACAGTCACCAGCATGGACCAGGGATTTTCGCGCAGCGTGAGCAGCAACAATGCCGGCGTGTACCGAATCACAAATCTGCTGCCTGGCAATTACGAAGTTTCTATCAGTCAGCCGGGTTTCACGCAGTTCAAACAAAGGGTGCAAGTGACTGTAGGCTCGGCGAACACCGTTGACGCACACCTTGCGGTCAAAGGAGCAGGCACTACGGTTGAAGTGACGGCAGAGGGAGGCGCGCAGGTCAATACGAGTGATCAGAGTATTTCACAGATTGTGAGTTCAACCCAGATCACACAACTGCCGACTTTGACCCGTAATCCGTACGATCTGGTTGGGATCTCCGGGAACGCCGCTCCCGATCCGACTATAGTAGGGAGCGCGGGCTTGGTACGAGGCGGCGGGTTCAACCTCAATGGGCAGCGTAACGCGAGCAATAACATCCTGCTCGACGGCGGAGAGAACCGAGACGAGTTCACCGCGCAGGTTGGAATGCCTGTTCCGCTAGATTCGGTCCAGGAATTCCGTGTTGTCACCAGCGACTTCACAGCCGAGTATGGGCGAGCCAGCGGCGGCGTGATCAACGTGGCAACGAAGGCCGGCACGAACTCTTTCCACGGTTCGCTTTATGAGTTCAACCGAATCTCTGATCTAGCTGCGAACAGTTACCAGAACAATGCCACGGGACAGCCGCAACCGCGATTTGTGCGCAACCAGTTTGGTTATTCGATCGGCGGCCCGATCATCAAGGACAAGGTTTTCTTCTTCAACAGCATTGAGTGGACAAGAGTTCGCGGCAATGTCACTACGCAAGGTTTGGTCCCGACGCCCCAGTTCCTGGCATTGACGGCTCCGAACACCCAGGCTTTTTTCAATGCCCTTGGGTCGCGGCGATCGGATCTTCGTCTTGGGCCGACCGTTACCACGGCCGACTTGCAGGCTAGTGGTAATGCGTTAACCACCTCCACAGGCTTGATTCCCGCGGGCACTCCGGTATTTCAGCAGGTCACATTTAACTCCGCCGGAGATTCAGGCGGTGGACTCCCGCAGAACACGTATTTTGGTGTGCTCCGGGCGGACTGGAATGTTACCGATAAGACAAGTTTCTATGCGCGTTACGCCGGTGACCATGAAAACCAATTCCCAGGTACTGTCAGCACCAGTCCATTCAACGGGTTTGAGACGGGTACGAATGTGCTCAATCAAAATATAATGCTCAACCTGACACATACGCTCACACCCTCGATAGTGTCACAATCGAAATTTGCCTACAATCGCTTGAGTCTCAACCAGCCGCTCGGGGCGGCGGGAATCGTGCCGGGGCTCTTCCCACTGAATAATGTCCCGTTTCTGGTGACGGGCCTCTCCTCCGTGGCGGGTAGTCAATTCATATTTCTGCCAGGATATCTGCCCCTTTCACCGGCTAACGCTTTGCCATTTGGAGGACCGCAGAACCTGTATCAGGCGTATGAAGATATCTCCTGGACCCGCGGCAACCACAATTTCCGCGTGGGTGGGCAGTACGTTCACATTCGCGATAACCGTACGTTCGGCGCCTTTGAAACCGGCTTTGAAACACTGGGAAGCCCCGGCAATCTGGACCAGGTCCTGAGCAATATGGTTGCAGGACAATTGTTCCAATTTCAGGCGGCCATCGATCCACAAGGAAAGTTCCCCTGTTTTGCGGACCGTACAACAGGGAGACCCATTGTGACTCCCTCGTGTTCCGTAACGCTGCCGGTAAGCCAACCCAACTTTAGCCGCAACAACCGCTATAACGATGCCGCCGTTTATTTTCAAGACAGTTGGAAGTTTAAGCCCAATTTCACCATCAATCTGGGTGTCCGTTGGGAGTACTACGGAGTGCAACACAATGCCAACCCCAACCTTGATTCGAACTTCTACCCGGCGAACAATGGCAATGGCCCAGTGACTCCAGCAGATATTGCTAATGGGCAAACGCTCATTGCTTCGCAAAGCCCGGTGGGTGGATTATGGGACAAGAACCCGAACAACTGGGCGCCGCGTATAGGATTTGCCTGGGACATATTCGGCAACGGGAAATCCAGTATCCGTGGTGGTTACGGCATATCGTATGAACGGAATTTTGGAAACGTGACGTTCAACGTGATCCAGAACCCGCCAGCTACAGGAACTCTCTCAATCAGGCCAGCCGATGTTGGTACACCCATACCGATCAACGTCAATAATCTCGGGCCTGCCTCAGGCACTTCGGGAACGCTTCCGTTGAATCCGTTCAGCCTGCGCGCGGTTGATCCGCACATCTCGACCGCGTACGCTCATTTTTACAGCCTTGCCTTCGAGCATCAGCTAGCAAACAATACCGTGGTGGCTCTGGAGTACACCGGCTCTCGCGGTCTCCACCAGTACTCCATCTCCTCCTTCAACAACAACGGTGGGGGCGTGGTCTATCTGGGGTTAGATCCAGCGGTAGTGCTTCCCACCACTCGTCTGCAAACTCAGTACAGCAACATCAACTGGCGCGGCAGTGATGGTGATTCGTACTACAACGCTTTCAACGTTCGCGTCCAGAGCAGCAACTTCGCTTCCATGGGATTGACGTTGACTGCGAACTACACTTGGGCCCATGCGATCGACGACCTGAGTACAACGTTCAGTGAAGTGGGCACGAGTGCTATCAACCTAGGCTTTACCGATCCGTTCCATCCGGCACTGGATAGGGGCAACGCAGATTTCGATATCCGGCACCGGGTAACCTTCAGCGCCATCTATGAGCCGCCTATAGGTCGCGACTCCACTGGTTGGAAGCGGCAGGTTATGGGCGGCTGGACGGTAGCCCCCATCTTCAGTGCCTACACCGGCAATCCCTATTCGGTCTACGACTGTACCAACGCATTTAACAATTGTCCGCGGTACACGCCCGCGGATCCCAATGCTGCTATCCCGACCCTGGGCGATGCGAACGTGCCTACAAGTCCGAACACCTTCACCTATCTGACGCTGCCGACAGCAAACAGCTTCAACAGCAATCTGATTGGGATCTCTGACTTTGGCCAGTGCACGACGCCGGGCGAGGGCAACATTGGCACAACGAGTGTGATCGGTGGAGGTACTCTTTCAACGACTACATCCTGCCCGTTCCCGTCTGCGATGACACGGAGAAACGCCTTCCGCGGTCCCAACCACTGGAACCTGGACTTTGCCGCGTACAAGAGCTTCAAGGTGACGGAACGCTTCGGCCTGCAGTTCCGCGGCGAAGCCTTCAACGTTTTTAATCACGCGAACACCTTCATCGCTGGGGCGCAAGACATCTTCAGCAATGGCGGCGCTTTCGTAGTGGCTAAGAAGGGTGGACTTGGATTGAATCCGGCGTTCGACACGCGCGAACGGCGGAACATGCAGCTGGGGGTGAAATTAACGTTCTAACTTCCAACCTTTGTTTGTCCTGTACTTTGGGGGAGCTAACCGGCTCCCCCCTTTTTTTGCTTGGGAATGTTTATTGATAAGTAGCACTAATTCCATCCAGCAGTTTACCCTACAATAAACAGTAAATTACCTTAGACAAACCTTCGAATTCTGAAATCCAGAGTTGCCGCTCCAAAGCTAAGTACCTTGTACTCAACAATTTCGTTTGGCAATTTCCATGCACATGTATATACGGCAGAGTTCTACGGACAGGATCTCTGCCAGTGGAGGTTGTAATGAAATTGAGCTTTTCGAACCTGAGGGCGGTACTCGCCGTCATCTCCTTATTGCTGCTGACAAGTACAGTCGTTTGGTCGCAGGCAGAGACCGGGCAAATCCTGGGGACAGTGACCGACGCAAGCGGGGCGGTTATACCGGGAGTGCCTGTGACGATCATCAGTGTAGATAGGGGCTTCTCGCGCACCGTCACCAGCAGTGGCAGCGGTGTCTATCGAATCACAAACCTTGAGCCTGGCTCATATGAGGTGTCGATCTCGCAGCAAGGATTCGCGCCCTTCAAGCGACGTCTGCAAGTGACCGTCGGGTCACGCAACACCGTTGACGCCGCCTTGTCAGTCAAGGGAGCAGGAACAACGGTTGAAGTTACTGCCGAGGGAGGCGCGCAGGTCAATACCTCTGACCAGTCGATTTCCCAAGTCGTAACCGGAACACAAATCACTCAGCTGCCTACGATCACCAGAGATCCATATGACCTGGTGTCGATTGCCGGAAATGCGGCGCCGGCACCAGAAGCGCAGGCAGGATCCACTCGTGGCGCAGGATTCACGTTGAATGGATTGCGAACCGCGAGCAATGACATCCTGCTCGACGGCGCAGAAAATCGCGACGAATTCGTTGCCGGCGTAGGTCAGCCGGTACCGATCGATTCCGTGCAGGAGTTCCGCGTGACCACAAGCGATTTCACGGCGGAATACGGAAGAGCCGCGGGCGGCATCATCAACGTTGCTACGAAGTCCGGGACTAACAACTTTCACGGATCGCTGTATGAGTTCAATCGAATCTCCGCATTAGCGGCCAACAGCTATCAAAATAATGCGACTGGCGTTGGGCAGGACCGGTTTACCCGCAATCAATTCGGGTACTCCATTGGCGGGCCGATCATAAAGAATAAGCTGTTCTTCTTTAATAGCATCGAGTGGACAAGAGTTCGCGCCGGATTAACTACGCAAGGTGTAGTCCCTACTCCGGCTCTTCTTGCCATCAGCGCCCCGCAAACGCAGGCATTCTTCAGCAGCTTGGGAACTCTGCGACCGGATGCTCAATTAGGGCAGACGCTTACGTTGAATGATCTGTCGGCTGATCTTGCTGGCCCCGTTACCGGCATACCGGCAACGACGCCAATCTTGCAGCGAGTTAATTTCAGGTCACAGGGCGATTCCGGTGGTGGCTTGCCGCAAAACACATACTTCGGCGTGGCGCGCATCGATTACAACATCAGCGACAGGACGACTCTTTTTGGCCGATATGCCGGCGATCACGAAAATCAGTTTTCGGGAACCGTCAGCACCAGCCCATACGCCGGGTTTGAGACGGGAACGAACGTCCTGAACCAGAATGCGTTGATCAGCGTGGCGCACACGTTTTCCAGCAACAAGGTTTCGCAGACGAAATTCACCTTCAACCGGCTGAATCTAGTGCAGCCTCTGGGCTCGGCCGGAGTTGTCCCGGGACTCTTCCCAACGACCAACACTCCGTTTGCACTGGCGTCGAATGGTCTGGATATATTCTTCCCCGGATACCTGCCTCTGTCACCGGCAAATGCGTTGCCGTTTGGCGGACCGCAAAACCTGTACCAGGCATTCGAGGACTTCTCCTGGGTGAAGGGAAATCATAATTTCCGCATCGGCGGCCAATATCTGCATATCCGGGACAATCGCACCTTCGGTGCATTTGAGACTGGATTTGAGACCCTGGGCCGCTCGGGACACTTGGAGCAGGTGCTGAACAACTTTGTCGCCGGAAACCTGCGTCAGTTCCAAGGCGCAGTGGATCCGCAAGGCAAGTTCCCATGCTTTAATGATCCAACCACTGCGACACCGATTGTGACGCCAGCGTGCCAAGTCTCACTGCCCGCTTCGCCGCCTCAGTTCTTCCGCAATAACCGCTACAACGATGGCAGCTTCTATCTCCAGGACAGTTGGAAGATTTTTCCTCGGTTCACGCTGAACCTGGGTGTTCGTTGGGAATATTACGGACCGCAACATAATGCCAATCCTGCTTTGGATTCGAACTTCTATCCGGGAGTCGGGGCAATGGCAGGCTCGCCGACGGCGACAGTTGCTGTCGCTAATTCCACCGCTAACAACGCGAACGGAAATTTGCCGATCACGCCTGCACAGGTTGCGAACGGTCAAGTGCTGATCGCAAATCAGAGTCCCGTCGGACAACTGTGGGATCCAACCGCCAATAACTGGGCGCCACGAATCGGTTTTGCCTGGGACATCTTCGGCAATGGGACCAGCAGCCTGCGTGGGGGTTA
This sequence comes from Acidobacteriaceae bacterium, assembly GCA_025462925.1. Classification (GTDB taxonomy): domain Bacteria; phylum Acidobacteriota; class Terriglobia; order Terriglobales; family Acidobacteriaceae; genus JAICLA01. The sequence continues at coordinate 39,062 of JAOAPL010000310.1, read as the reverse complement.
CGGAATCAACTATGAACGCAATTTCGGAAACGTGACGTTCAATGTGATCCAGAATCCGCCGGCTTACGGGGTGATCTCCATCCGACCGACCGATGTGGGAGGAAATCCGATCCCGATCACGACCAGCAACTTCGGTCCCTTGGGACAACCTCTGGGGACGGTAAATCTACCGCCGACAAGCCTGAGAGCGGTGGATCCGCACATCTCTACTGCTTACGCTCATACGTACAGCCTTGCGTTCGAACAACAGATCGCGAAGAACACGGTGGTGTCACTGGAGTATTCGGGTTCGCGTGGCGTTCACCAGTACTCGATCAGCGACGTAAACCTGCAGGGGTCTGGAGTCGTTTACCTGGGGCTCGATCCAACGGTGGTTGATCCTACTACTCGGTCGAACACTCAATTCTCAAACATCAACTTCCGCGGTAGCCAGGGTGACTCTTACTACAACGCATTGAATGTTCGTGTACAGAGCAGCAATTTTGCGAATATTGGGCTGACCTTGACCACCAATTACACGTGGGCGCATGCGATTGACAATCTCAGCACCACGTTCAGTGAAACGGCCAACGCATTCAATCTTGGCTTTACCGATCCATTCCATCCTGGACTGGACCGAGGTAATGCCGATTTTGACATCCGTCACCGTATAACCTTCAGCGCCATCTATGAGCCGCCTATCGCCAAAGATTCGACTGGCTGGGTGCGGCAAGTACTTGGTGGCTGGAGCGTTGCTCCGATCTTCAGCGCCTACACGGGATATCCCTTCTCGGTCTACGATTGCACCAACGCGAACGAAGTATGTCCGCGTTATGCAGCGTCGAGCGCAATCTCGAGCGTAACTGGAGATTCGAATGCGCCGGACCAGGGACAGAACGTGTTCAATTACCTGGTACTGCCTTCGCGTTCTGATTTCACCAGTCCTCTGCTCGGTTTCTCTGACTTTGGGGTGTGCACCACTCCGGGTGAAGGGAACACGGGCACGATATCGACGATCGGTGGCGGAACCCGTTCAGCAATGACGTCCTGTCCGTATCCGACAAACATGACGCAGCGCAACACCTTCCGTGGCCCGAACCATTGGGACTTCGACCTGGGTGTGTACAAGAGTTTCAAGTTGACGGAAAAGGTCGGCTTGCAACTCCGTGGCGAAGCGTTCAACTTGTTCAACCACCCTAACTTGTTCGTAGTCGGCTCTTCAGCTGACGTTGCCAGTACGAGCCTGAGCCCGGGAAGTGGCGGCTGTCCGTCAACCGGAGCCGATGTTTGTCCGTTGGTGATCGCGAAGAAAGGCGGTTTGGGACTGAATCCTACGCTGGACACGCGCGAGCGGCGAAACATGCAACTGGGGGTGAAGATTACCTTCTGATCTTTGAAGCCTGTTCGATTATGGGGAGCCGAAGCGGCTCCCCAATTTTTTTGCCGATTGTTGGCAGATGCCGTGGCGCATTCATTCCTTGACACCAAATTCTTCCAGCTACATACTTTCCGCCTGCTCTTATCTGGGAGAGCCGTTCAGCTTGAACTGCCCGTACTTAAGGACGCTCAATGCCCTCTTTCCGGAAGGCCTTTCAAAAGATCACTGTCGCCATTGCCATCTGTTCCGCTCCCTATTCACTTGTCCGCGCGCAAACTCAAGCCATGGAGGCACCGGCTCCAGCGTCCCCGCATGAGCGCGACCATGTTCAGGAAAGAGAAGAGTGGTTTCGGAGCGGACGCAAGGCTCGCGGAGAAACTTCCGCCGACCTGTTGCAAAGGGCTTACACCCAAAAATCGAGAATGCGCGCGGCGCGCGAGCAAGCTCAGAAAGATGCCGCTGCAGCGCAAAGAGAGGGCGGTCGGACCAGGGGGGAGACATCCGTGACGCCAAACTTTTCCAATCTGCTATGGCAGAGCCTAGGGCCGACTCCAATGATCTTCGATCCCGCAGGCACATACAGTTACGGAGCGGTCACAGGACGAGTCAGCGCAATCGCTGTGGACCAAAACGATTCCACCGGGAACACAGTCTATGTGGGAGGCGCTTCCGGTGGGGTATGGAAATCTGTGAATGCGGCGGCTACTGATCCCAATGCTGTTAGTTGGCGACCACTTATAGATGACCAGCCGTCGTTGGCTGTGGGCGCGATCGCGTTGCAGCCGGGCACGAATCTAGTGCTGGTCGGTACCGGTGAGACGAACAGCTCCCCTGATTCCTATTACGGCATGGGAATTCTGCGGTCGATGGATGGCGGGAATAGCTGGACCCTGATCTCCGATGCAAACAATCACGCACGATCATTTCGGGGATTGGGTTTTTCGAAAATCGCATTCAGCTCGGTGAGTCCGAACATTGTTGTGGCCGCCGCCGCGTCTACAAATGGTGCGACTCCGGGTGGGAACGGTGCGGAGACGCAAGGTGCAGATGGGCGCGGATTGTATTTCTCAACCGACTCCGGTCAAACCTGGTTCTACGGTGACATTCGCGACCCCGATGGGACGATCCAGGCGGGCAGTGTCGGGGACCTTGTCTATAACCAGAAGCACGGAAAATTCTACGCCGCCGTGCGCTGGCATGGTTATTACTCGTCCACCGATGGAGCTACATGGACGCGACTGGTAAACCAGCCAGGCGGCATAACAAATCTGACGGGAGATGCTGCGCCGTGTCCAGGAAATCCGATAAGCCGCAGTTGCCCTGAATATCGCGCGTCATTGAGCGTCCGCGAAGACACCGGTCAGGTGTACACGATCTTTGTGGATAGTGCAGGCAATACAAGTACAGGCGGTGGCGTGTTCGTACTTCAGAGCGATGGCGGCACTTGGACACAACTGGCAGAGACCGGCATCGATGGATGCCTGGACTCGGACGGTTGCGGAACAAAGCAGGGCACTTATAACTTATACATAAAAGCGGTGCCCAACGGCTCGAACACCGATTTGTATGTGGGCGCGGTAAACATCTTCAAGTGCTCGAGTTCGCTTGCCGATCCATTTTGCAACGCGAGCAGTGCGTGGAAGAACTTGACGCATGTGTATGGCTGCAGTCCCTTTGGCGCGCCTGCACACGTTCATCCTGATCAGCATGCGATCGACTTCGCGAAGAATTCACTGCCCACCCGGATCTATTTCGGCAACGATGGAGGGCTGTATCGCGCGCTGGACAGCGCAGGATTGTCTTCCGGCGCGTGCACTACTGCAAACGCATTCGACAATTTGAATAACGGAATCGGGTCATTCAGTGAATTCGTTTCTTTTTCGCAGCATCCTACGAATCCTGGAATCCTGCTTGGCGGTCTGCAAGATAACGGCTCACCCGCATTGGATTCAAACAACGCGGGCGCGCAGGGCACAACCTGGCAAGGCCTGAACCAAAGTGACGGTGGCTATAACGCGATTGACCCAAATGCGCCGTCCACCTTTTTCACGAGCTTCTACCAGATCAGCGTTCAGACCTGCGCAAGTGGGACCTCTTGTGGAATTGGCGTAGGTTGGAGCCCTGTAATAAGTTCGAACACGGTCGCTGGAGATGGGTCCGCGTTCTATCCGCCGTACATACTAGATCCAAGTTTGACCACGAAGATTCTTTTCGGGACATGCAGGTTGTGGCGCGGCAATGCGAGTCCGGGAAGCACGTATTTGCCGATCAGCAACAATTTTGCTGTGGGTGCCGCAAGCCAGTGTGCGGATAACACATCGACCGGGGACACAAAAATACGGTCGATAGCGGCGGGCGGATCGGCTTCGCCCAACGGATCGCAAGTAATCTACGTTGGTATGGGCAGCGCGGCTCCCATTAATGGACATGTCTTCGTCACCACAAGTGCAGACGGCGGTCCAGCTTCATGGGTCGACCGCACCGGAAACATCAATCCCAGTGGGTACGACATTTCCGATATCGCAATCTCGCCCAGCGATCCCAGCGGAAACACCGCGTATCTCACCGTGATGGGATTCGGGACTAGCCACGTTTTCAAAACCACAGATGCAGGTGCGACGTGGATAGACAAGAACGCGGACCTCCCGGATTCGCCCGCGAACTCGATCGCATTGGATCCGACGAATACGAATGTCTTGTATGTGGGCACCGATGTCGGCGTATTCGTCAGCATTGATGATGGCGTGTCCTGGGCAGACTTTGGCGCTGGGATGCCGAACGTCCCCGTGGTGAAGATGAAGACGTTCGCCTCTGGCGGCGTAAAGAAACTGCGGGCTGCGACTTATGGACGCGGTTTGTGGCAGATTGATCTGGCGTCGCCGGACGTGAATTTTTCCGGAAGCACATTGTCATTTGCGACCGTGGTCGGCCGCACCAGCGTCGGCCAACAGACGACGCTGACCAACAATTCTGCAGGCCCGATCACCATAGGGAGTATCTCCGCGAGCGGCGAGTTCCGCGCAAGCAGCGATTGTCCGCCGGTGTTGCCGACAGGAGTTTCTTGCCGCGTAGCAATCTTTTTTAGTCCACTAAGTGCCGGGATACGTAGCGGGTCACTGCTGTTAACGTCGAACGCTTCGGGCGGATTGCGGACGCTACCGCTGAGCGGCAATGGAGTGGATTTCGCGCTCACGTTGGTGCGTCCGGCACGTCCGACACGTAGCGCGGCGAATACTGCCATCAGCCGAGTAAGTGCCGCCGCGCCGAACGCGATCGTCGACGTTGTCGTGAGTTCGACTGGGGCAGCAGCGCTGGATGGATTGCCGTCAGCACAGACGCAAGTGGAATTGCAATGCGTTGGAGCACCGAGTGGAATGCAGTGCGCGGTTGAGCCTAGTTCGGTAGATCTCGCACGTGAGACAAACGCTGTTCGGGTGATCGTCAGTATGGCTCTGCAACAGCGTTTGCCGATGCGGTTGCAACCGAAGCCCGCCAAAGGTACTTACTATCTTCAATTGAAGGCGATCTCGGGAAAGATCGTTCGCATCATCAACTTACCTATAGCTGTTTCGGCGAGATAACAAAGACAGTCGGTTAGAAGACGAAATGTTTTACAATCTTTCCTGTACTCAATCATGCAAAATCACATACTCGTAACCGGCGGTGCCGGTTTTATAGGCTCCAATTTCGTCCAGCGATGGATCCAGTCTGCAACCACACCCGTGCTAAATCTGGACAAGCTTACATACGCCGGCAATCTGCAGAATCTCGCAAGCATCAGTAATGATCCGCGGCACACGTTTGTTCGCGAGGACATCAACGACGCGGGTGTCGTCGGAAAATTGTTCGAGCAATATATGCCGACCTCTGTCGTGCATTTCGCGGCCGAGAGCCACGTCGACCGCTCTATTCATGGACCGGCAGATTTCGTGAAGACGAACATCAATGGAACCTTCACCTTGCTGGAGGAAGCGCGTGCGTATTGGTCTAGTCTGAAAGCAGATGCGCAGCAGCGATTCCGGTTCCTGCACGTTTCCACGGACGAGGTTTATGGCTCATTGAATGCGGGCGATCCTGCCTTCACAGAAGAGCACAAATATTGTCCTAACAGCCCGTACTCGGCTTCAAAAGCGGCGTCAGACCATCTGGTTCGCGCATACCACCATACCTACGGACTGCCCACTATCATCACGAATTGCTCCAACAACTACGGGCCCTATCAGTTTCCGGAGAAATTAATCCCCTTAATGGTACTGAATGCAATGAACGGCAAGCCCCTGCCGGTCTATGGTGATGGCAAGAATGTTCGCGATTGGTTGTACGTAGAGGACCATTGTGAAGCGCTGATGCTGGTGTTGCGAAAGGGCCGCGTCGGCGAGACGTACAACATTGGCGGATGGAATGAGCGGACAAACCTCGATGTCGTGAATTCTGTCTGCTCGATTCTCGACGAGTTGCGTCCTTCCGGTAAACCGCACGCTTCGCTTGTCGAATTCGTGAAAGACCGCCCGGGACACGATCGTCGATACGCGATCGATGCGACTAAGATTGCGAACGAGCTTGGTTGGAAACCGAAAGAAACTTTCGAAACCGGGATTCGCAAGACGGTTGAGTGGTATCTCGCCAATGAAAAATGGATCAATGGCGTACGCACGGGCGAATATCAGAAGTGGATCAACTTGCAGTACATCAGCAAGTAATCGTTAGTAACTCTATCCTATGCACAAAAAGAATAGTTCAACGAAATCGCCGAAGGGAATCGTCCTTGCGGGCGGTTCTGGAACACGGCTTTATCCGGTCACGCAGAGTTTGTCGAAACAGCTCCTGCCCGTGTACGACAAGCCGATGATCTACTATCCGCTAACTACGCTGCTGTTGGCGGGCATTCGCGACATCCTCCTCATCTCAACTCCGCAGGATACGCCGAGTTTCAAGTCTCTCCTGGGCGACGGCAGTCAGTGGGGGATCAACCTAAGCTATGCGGTGCAGCCTTCTCCCGATGGCATTGCTCAGGCGTTTATCATTGGTAAGAAGTTTATCGGCGACGATAGTTGTGCTTTGGTGCTTGGAGACAATATTTTCTACGGTAATGAGTTGTCTGGCCTAGTTCGAAATGCGGTCAAGAGGACCTGTGGTGCTACAGTTTTTGCTTATCCGGTGCACGACCCAGAACGGTACGGAGTGGTTGAATTCGACAAGCAAGGTAAGGCATTAAGCCTGGAAGAGAAGCCAAAATCGCCGAAGTCGCGGTACGCCGTGACAGGGTTGTATTTTTATGACAATTCAGTGACTTCGATTGTTGAAGGATTAGTACCTTCGAGCCGTGGCGAGCTTGAAATAACAGACGTGAACCGCGCGTATTTGGACAAGGGGCTATTGCACGCGGAAATCATGGGTAGGGGTTTTGCTTGGTTGGACACGGGAACGCACGAATCATTGCTGGAAGCGGGGCTCTTCATTCAGACGATCGAAAAAAGGCAGGGACTGAAGATTGCGTGTCCTGAAGAAGTGGCATTCCGCAGCGGATATATAGACTCAGCCCAACTGGAAAGACTCGCCTCACCAATGAAAAACAACGGCTACGGCCGTTATCTTATGCAGTTGCTCGAAGAGCAGGTTTTTTGATCGATGAACGTCATTAAGACAGAAATCCCTGACGTTCTGATATTCGACCCCAAAGTATTCGTCGATGACCGAGGTTTTTTCTTCGAGAGTTTTAACCAAAGAGATGCTTCCGACTACGGCATTAACAAGTTTTTCGTCCAGGACAACCACTCTCATTCTCTCAAAGATGTACTTCGCGGGATTCACTATCAAGTCGAGCAGCCCCAGGGCAAGTTAGTCCGCGTTGTGAGCGGCGAAATCTTTGACGTCGCGGTGGATCTTAGAACCAGCTCTCCGGCATTCGGCAAATGGGTGGGTGCCATTCTTTCCGCCGACAATAAGCAGATCATGTGGATACCTGCTGGGTTCGCCCACGGATTTCTTACTCTCTCGGATTCGGCCGACGTTCTTTACAAAGCCAGTGATTACTATGCCCCGCAATTCGAGCGGACAATCGCGTGGGACGATAAGGATCTTGACATAAAATGGCCCCTTGGCGGCGCGCCGATCTTGTCCGCCAAAGACCGCAGCGGCGTTCCATTCCGGGACGCCGAAACCTACCCGTAAGTCGTCTCTTTACTTAATCTCTCGGGTATTTACACGAGGGCCTGCCAGATAATTACCGCGGTAACCGTCCCGAAGATTAAATTTACAGCGACATCCCCCTGCAAATGGTAAAGTTTGTAGCTTAACCAGCATCTCAGCCTTTTTCTTCTTCCGGGGCCCTCCCTCAACTCCGGTGTAATCGGGCAGTTCCTTTGCGGAGTGAAATGATGTCCACTTGTTACCGTAGGCTCGCCAGAATTTCTCTGCGAAAAGCCCCATTTGGATGGACTACGATGCTGGCCATCTTGTTCTCGCTGGCCCCCGCAACCCTCGCGCAAAAGGTGCAAGAGCACGAGAAAGATGACCCCCGCGCCCGAGCAGAGTATCTGGTGCAGAAGCGTGGCGGAAAGCAGGGAACACCTCCCGGCGCACGTGAGCACGCGCTCAAAGAAGTAAACGGGATGTTGGAACGCGAGGGCAAGGCCTACTGGCAATCTGTTTCGGCTGCAAGCTCAGGGAGTACGACCGAATCAACCGCGGCGGTGCGCGAATCCAGCGCGATTGCTCCCAGTGCCTCGCAATGGACTCCGATCGGGCCGCAACCAACGAATCCAAATCCTGCAAACAGCGGAGGCGGCGCGCATTTTTCCGGGCGCGTTACTGCCCTTGCAGTCGATCCAAATACTCCAGCCACTGTTTACCTGGGTGCAGCGCAGGGCGGTGTCTGGAAGAGCGTTGACTCCGGCACTTCGTGGACTGCATTGACAGACTCCCAGCTCTCGCTGGCTACAGGGTCGATTGCTATTGATCCGACGAATTCGCAGGTCATCTACGTCGGTACTGGGGAAGAGAATTACGGCAGCGACAGTTACTATGGCGTCGGCATACTGAAGTCAACCAATGGTGGTGCCAGTTGGACTCGTCTCGGCCAGCAACAGTTCGCACCGACGACTCTATTTTGCACCAGCGACTTCCTGGGATGTGGAGGTGCTCGAATAGGAGCCATTGCGATCCAGCCAGGCGTGGGGAATAACGGCCACTTGCTTGCCGCGGTGAACACGGCATTCAGCAATAGCGCCGGCCTGTTCTGGTCTCCAGATGCAGGGGCCACTTGGACAGCCGTCTCTGGAGCCGCGTCGGCTCCGGCCGATTCGGTTGTATTCGTAAATAGCACCACTGCTCTGGTGGGGATTCATAAGCAAGGTGTGTTTACGTGTTCGGGTTTTGCAACAACTCCCACTTGCGTTGGAGTCTCAGGAAATGGAAGCGTCATTACGGTTACGGGAACTGACAGGGTTTCACTCGGCACGGATGGTGCCGGTACGGCCTATGCGGCACTCGCCGTGGCCAGCACTTCAGCACTCTCCGGTTTGTACAAGAGTACAGATGCAGGAGTGAATTGGACCAAGCTGACAAACACTCCTGACTTCTGCACAGACCAGTGTTTTTACGACATGTTGGTTGCCGTGAATCCTGCAAATCCAAACAACGTCTTTGTGGGCGGTTCCGGTTTCCCGAATAACAACTTCCTGTATCGCACTACCGACGGCGGCGCGAATTGGACTTTGGCAACCACCAATATCCATGCGGACCAGCATGCGGCTTCATTCACTTCGACCGGCGGAAAGATGTATATCGGCAACGACGGCGGAGTCTACAGCACGACTGACACAACCACAGGAACATCCATAAATTGGACGGAACTGAATAGCAGCCTCAATATCACCCAGTTTTATGGCTACTTTGGATTGCACCCCACTGACAGCCAAGTCACTTACGGAGGCACTCAAGACAACGGAACGCAGAAGTACAGCGGCAATCTGGCTTGGGACGAGGCCACTTGCGGTGACGGTGCCGGCGCTGTGGTGGATGTAAATACCCCAAGCACGGTCTTCGCGAACTGTCAGCTAGTGGACGTTCGCAGATCCACGAGCGGCAACCCAGGCACCTTCGGCAGCCAAAACACGGCCGGAAGCGGGATTACTGACTCCAGCCGAGTTGGATTTATTCCCCCCATGGTGGGTGATACTGGCAATCCGATGAAGGTTTATTTCGGATCGTACAGGTTGTGGCAAGCGACCTCGAACGGTTCCTCGCCGACGTGGGCCGCAATTACTGGTGATTTGACCGGTGGTGGATCTGAAACTATCACGAACATTGCCATCACACCCGATAACAGTACCGCTTTCGTGGTCACGACCGATGGTCGCTTCAGCAAAGTCATAAATCTTGGATCGAGTGCGAGCGCAACAACTGCTGCGCCTCCTACACCTGCGAACACGCAGATCAGCGGTGTGGCGGCGGTGAGTTCAAACGTAGCGTACATCGCAGTACCTGGCTTCACAGCCGGCTCTCACGTATTCAAGACCCCTGACGGGGGGACAACGTGGTCGAACATTACCAACAATCTGCCGAACACTCCCGCTAACGACATTGTTGTGGACCCCGATATCGCCGGCACGCTTTACCTTGCCACGGACGTAGGTGTGTTTGTCAGCATCAATGACGGAGCGTCCTGGGCAACCTTGAGGACGGGTCTTCCCAACGTCGCCGTCTTGGGGCTCAAACTGCACCGGCCTTCACGAACGTTGCGCGCTGCTACTCACGGGCGCGGGATGTGGGATTTGGCGGTGCCTTCGTGTGTCACGGGACCGTGTGCAACTCTTTCACCGGGAGGCCTTACCTTCGGACAGCAGAAGGTGGGAATTACAAGCTCCCCGGCAATCGTGACTCTGACCAACACTGGTACGACGACTCTCACCGTGAGCAATGTCTCTATTCCCGCTGGAGATTTCGCCCAGACCAATAACTGTACTTCGATTGCCCCGAGCGGCAGCTGTACGATCAACGTGACTTTCAGCCCCAGCGCCGCGGGAGTCCGGTCGAATACGCTTACAGTAACGAGCAATGCCAACCCCACAACCACTACTGCTTCGCTGTCAGGCACAGGAATCATTATTCCTGTGAATGATGTCTTTGATTTCGCCAAGGTTATCAACGTAGTGCCCTACACGAATACGATTGATACATTAGGGGCAGTATCGGCGCAGACGGATCCTGTTCCTCCATCTCCCAGCTGTGTCACTCTCTCCACTGTCAGCGGCGATGCTCTTGATTATGATCCCAATCCAAGAGTGAATCATCACGCCGTCTGGTATCGCTACACTCCGAGTACGAGCGGCAACATTAGCATCGACACGATCGGCAGCGCCTACGACACGATTCTTTCCGTTTGGACTGGCGATCTGCGCGTTGGCTTCACGGCTGTGAATCCCACAACGCTACCGAACGGATGTAATGACGACATCAATCCTGGAGTCTTGAGGACATCGCAGATCCAAAACCTACCAGTTAGTGCAGGAGTGAATTACGACATTCTCGTGACGGGCTACTATCCGAGCGAATCGGGCACGATGACCATCAACGTCTCCGGTACGGCGCCAGCTTTGCTGTCAAAGGCGTCGGTGAATATGTCATCGATTATCGGGCGGAGTTCATCGGAGACGCTGACTTATTTCAACAACACAGGTTCGACGATCACCGTAAGCGGTGTTGGAATTTCCGGAGCAGCATTTGCTCGCTCTGAAACCTGCACGGGAAGTCCAATCGCCAACGGAGGGAGTTGCAGTATTACAGTAACTTTTTCGCCGGGCGCTGTGGGTCCATTCACTGGATCGATCACCGTGAATGATAGTGGCGGCACCCGAAACGTAACCCTGAATGGAACCGGTGTAAATTTCACCTTGTCTGCTGCACGTAATTCACGCAACGGTGCGACTGGCACTGGAGTTTCCACTGCGCCGGGCAGCCGTCCAACGCGGCCCGTGCGGAGCGCAGCCGACATTATTGTTGTTGCGGGACAATCGAAGTCAATGGATTTGGAATTGGCGAGCACTGGTACGTCGAATGAAGTGGTCACGCTGGAGTGTGTGGGAGCGCCAGCCGGAACGCAATGTAATGTGGAGCCGGCGCAGGTGACACTGGCCGCAGCATCGATTCCGATACAAGTAACATTCAACACTTCAAAGCCGGGTTCAACATCGGGACGAGCCAAACGGTTATCTTCGACGCTTGGCATAGCGGCGGGCGACTACCAATTACAAGTAAACGCGCGCGTGGGAAATATAGTGCGAAGTACCTTAATCACGGCTACGGTGGAAAGTAATCCCGCGCCTACCCGGATTAAGAGAGAATTGCGCGAAAATCCTTAAAGGTGCTGCGCTTCACCGGCGTGAGTTTCTGATAATATCTGAGTACCTTCACTGCGTATCTGCATACCTGCCTCGGCTACCGTGAAATCAACGCATCACCGCATTTGAGGAAGATGAAAAGAGCACTAATCACAGGAATTACTGGGCAAGATGGCTCGTATTTAGCAGAACTGTTGCTGGACAAGGGATATGAAGTCCACGGCATGAAGCGCCGCACCTCCTTGTTTAACACCGACCGGATTGACCATCTTTACCAGGATCCGCACACGCCGAACCGGAAACTTGTGTTGCATCACGGTGATATGACTGACTCGAGCAGCCTTTTGCATATCATGCAACAGGTTCAGCCCGATGAAGTTTATAACCTCGCTGCGCAAAGTCATGTCGCAGTGTCATTCGAAGAGCCAGAATATTCTGCGAACGCAGATGCCTTGGGGGCGCTTCGATTGTTAGAAGCAATCCGAGTGCTTGGACTAGAGAAGAAAACGCGGTTCTATCAGGCGTCAACATCGGAACTTTACGGCTTGGTACAAGAAGTTCCACAGACTGAAAAAACTCCTTTTTATCCTCGTTCGCCATACGCGGTTGCCAAGCTCTACGCCTACTGGATCACGATCAACTATCGCGAAGCGTACGGAATGTACGCATGCAATGGAATTCTTTTCAATCATGAATCTCCGGTGAGGGGTGAGACTTTCGTTACGAGAAAGATTACCCGTGCACTCGCCCGAATCAAATTGGGGTTGCAGGGTTGTCTTTACTTGGGCAACCTGAACGCCAAGCGTGATTGGGGACACGCACGTGATTACGTTGAAATGCAATGGCTCATGCTTCAGCAGGATACGCCTGAAGATTTCGTGATCGCTACGGGTGAACAGCACAGCGTTCGTGAGTTCGTCGATGCGGCTGCATCGGAACTGGGACTAGTAATTCGATGGGAAGGTATTGGACAGGACGAGAAGGGTTTTGATTCCAAGGGAAATTGCGTCGTTGCAGTAGATCCAAGATACTTCCGTCCAGCCGAAGTTGAGAGCTTGATTGGTGACGCCAGCAAGGCGCGGACAAAACTTGGTTGGTCATCAAAGATCGGTTTCAGAGAGCTTGTTGCCGAAATGGTCGCAGTTGATCTGAAGTCTGCCGAGCGAGACGACCTTGTTAAGAATCATGGCTACAAGGTTTACGGCCGGCACGCATAATCCCCTGATGGACTCTTCAGCAAAAATCTTTGTGGCCGGGCACCGTGGACTGGTTGGCTCCGCCATAGTATGTCAACTCCGTGCCGCAGGTTACAACAATCTGTTATTGCGAACCCGAGCGGAGCTTGATCTTCGAGATCCGCAGGCCGTCGAAGCATTTATGCAACAAGAACGGCCCGAGTACGTGTTCCTCGCGGCGGCCAAGGTTGGCGGGATACTTGCCAACCAAAATTTCCCGGCAGAATTCATCTTTGAAAACCTCAGCATCGAAACATCAGTTATTCATGAGGCCTTCCGGGCAGGGGTGAGACGTCTTTTGCTGCTCGGGTCAAGTTGCATCTATCCGAAGCACTGTCCACAGCCGATCAAAGAGGAATACTTACTTACTGGCCCGCTGGAGCCTACAAATCGTCCGTACGCCATCGCGAAGATCGCTGGCATTGAGTTGTGTTGGGCATACAACCGGCAGTACAGGACGGAGTTTCTGGCCGCCATGCCTACAAATCTTTACGGCGTCGGAGACAGCTACGATCTGCAGACTTCACACGTGATTCCGGCTCTGATCCGCAAATTCCATGAGGCCAAAGTAAGTGATGCCAGCGAGGTCGTTGTCTGGGGATCAGGATCCCCGCGGAGAGAATTCTTGTTCAGCACGGACGCGGCGGACGCCTGCATTTTTTTGATGAACTTGCCCGAAGAAGAGTTTTCACCGCTTGTTGACGGCGGAGACTGTCCACCGCTGATCAATGTTGGCTGTGGCGAGGACTTCACCATTCGTGAGCTTGCGCAACTTGTGGCAGAGGTAGTCGGGTTCCCGGGGGAGTTGGTGTTCGACACCTCAAAACCTGATGGTACCCCGCGAAAGTTATTGGATGTCAATCGATTGAGCGCGCTCGGCTGGAGTCCGAAGATAGATTTGCGCTCAGGCTTGACGCAAAGCTATCAAGATTTCATGCGGTCTTAATAGAACTAGCCAATTCCAGTGTTGGAATTCTTGATATTAGCGTTTTCGACTGGACCAGTCGATCGAGTGAACAAAACAAAATGATGTGTCCCCGAATCGAAAGCAAGCAAGCAGTGTTAATAAGAATCACGGCAATTATCATTGCTATCATTCCGCAACTTTGCATCGCGCAGAATGGAACCGGAATTTCCAAACCAGCAACTTCAAGGGAATCCGACAGTCGTACAGACCGACGCGGCGCAAACGTTAAGGCAGGGCCAGAATCAACAGGCAGTAAACCCGATAGTTCTTCGGAGCCAGAAAAAAATACAATAGGCCGACAGCTTTCAACGCCCTCCCTCGAGCGCTCTTTTGCCATCAATTTCATTCGAGATCAACGCGACATCTGGATGAGTCCCTTGCGTCTTAAGCGGAAAGACTCCTTCTGGCTTGTTCCTGCCGCAGGTATTGTTGCAGGAATAATGTATCGCGACGTGGATGCATACCGCGGCTTGAGTGTAACGGATGCCCATGCCCAGACCAGTAAAACGTTCTCTGATATGAGCGTAGTGGCCCTAGGCGCTTCAGTTGGTGGACTCTATTTTCTCGGACGTTTTAAGGCGAACGATCACGCCCACGAAACTGGCATACTCGGCTCGGAGGCGCTGGCTAATAGTTTGGCAGTGACCTACGGGTTGAAGTACATGCTACGCAGACAAAGGCCGTTTGACGGAGATGGACAGGGGGGCTTCTTTCAGCCGAGCGGAGATTCTTTCCCGTCTGCACACGCGATGGCAGCGTGGAGTATGGCTGCGGTATTGGCCCGTGAGTACCCAGGACCTCTTACAAAAATCGGCGTTTATGGATTAGCTTCTGCTATCAGCCTGGCGCGCGTTACGGGACGCCAGCACTTCCCGTCGGATGTAGTAGTGGGTAGCGCTTTGGGTTGGGCCATAGGCAACCAAGTTTATAAACGGCACCATGATGCGGACCTTCCTGGGGTCGACATTGGAACTATCCACCCGGTGAGGGATGAAGGCACTGCGCGCGGATCTTTGGGTTCGACCTATGTTCCCCTCGATAGTTGGGTCTATCCGGCCATTGATCGTCTAACCGCAATGGGACTTATTCGTTCTGGCTTCAGCGGGCTCAAGCCATGGACGCGAATGGAATGTTTGGGACTTGTCGAAGAAGCTGACGAGTCCCTGGGTAATGAAGACAGCGTTGAGCCGGAGCACCTTATCGAATCGCTTAAGGCCGAATTTGCAATGGATGCGGAAGTCTCGGCAGGTACGCTTGCTCCCGTGTTTAGGCTTGATTCTGTTTACAGTAGGGTAACGGCGATTTCAGGGCAGCCGTTAACTGATGGATATCACTTCGGCGAAACGATCTATAACGATTACGGGCGCCCTTATCAGGAAGGTTTCAATGCCATTACCGGCATATCTGGTTCAGCCACTCATGGCAGATGGGCTTTTTACGTGCAAGGCGAATATCAGCATTCCCCGTCGGCCCCGGGGCTCTCAGCGCAAGCCATGAATGCAATTGCAATTGCAGACTTTACCCCGGTGCAGCCGTCGGTGCACACGGAGCTAAATCAATTTCGTCTCCTGGACGCGTACGCCAGCTACACGATAAACAACTGGCAGTTTTCATTCGGCAAGCAGTCACTGTGGTGGGGACCGGGAGAGAATGGCGCGCTTAATTTCTCGAACAATGCCGAACCCGTTCCAATGTTTCGGGTAAGCAGAGTTACGCCGATGAAATTGCCTAGTGTGTTCGGCTTCCTAGGACCCGTTCGCACCGAGTTCTTCCTAGGTCAGCTTTCGGGACATACATTTGTTCGGACCGCAAATGGATTATTCGGCCCTTCATTAAGCAATCAGCCGCTACTACATGGAGAGAAGTTTAGTTTCAAGCCGACTCCAAATCTGGAATTTGGTTTTTCTGAGACAACGGTGTGGGGCGGCCCAGGACTTCCTCTGAATTTTCGTGCCTTGCTGAACAGCTATTCGCTTGGAAATACCGTTCCCGGACAGGACGGGGATCCCGGCGATCGGCGTAGCGGTTTCGATTTCAGCTATCGAGTCCCGAAACTGCGCAACTGGCTGATCTTGTACAGCGATGCATTTACTGAGGACGAATTTTCACCTATCTCCTTTCCGCGCAAGTCGTCATTTCGTCCCGGAATCTATTTGCCTCGGTTACCTTGGGTTCACAAGTTAGATTTCAGGGCGGAAGGTGTTTACACCGATATTCCAAATTTGAATGGGGATGGGGTCGCTTACAGCAACAATCGCTTTCTAAATGGGTATACAAACCGGAGTCAACTCCTGGGAGACTGGATTGGAAGAGAGGGAAGTGGGTTCAACGCTTCAAGCACATACTGGTTCTCGGGGAGAAAGAAACTGCAACTGGCTTATCGAAACGCAAATGTAAATCCGAACTTCATCGGCGGAGGACGCTATGACGATTTCCGGGCCGGAGTGGATTGGGAATTTGGTCCGACTACAAGTTTCAGTGTTACAACTCAGTACGAAAGATGGAAGTTTCCTGTTTTATCCCTACAACAACAGTCGGACCTGAGCACTTCCATTATGTTCGTCCTCCACCCAAGGAGCAAAAGGCCTTTGCCTTAGCTGATGAGCTTCCCTGTGTTATCGCTTGGGGATGATGTGGTATATCTATCAATCCGCCACGCTAAGTTGAATTCCGGCAGATTCCTGTGAAGCAGGGAACTGTTACATGCAGGCGATGCGAACCGGTGTAATCAAGTTGAAGACAAACTATTTAGAATTATTCGATTGTAGGGCAATCAAAATGTATCGTGGGTTATTAGCTCTATTTTTGTTCCTAAGCTCTCTCACAGGGATGTACGGACAATCTTCGCAAGAGTCGGGACAGTATCCGAGCTCACAAGATAGGCAGTCTACCCGTTACCCTCAAAATACGGAGGACAGGCCTGCCCAGCCTGGAAGAGAACGAATTACAAACTCGGATTCCGCTAACCCTACTGCCCGCCGCTCCGACTCTGACGACAGGGAATCCTTCAGAATTCGCAACGAGGAGGCTAGAGAACAACCCGAGCCGCAAACCGAATTTCAACAATTTGTGTTTGCTTCCACAGAGCAAAAGCTGAGGATGTTCGGACAGGACCTGTTTCGTGGGGTGCCGTCCACTTTTGCTCCAGTTGATCGTGTGCCGGTCACTTCGGAGTATGTGATTGGGCCGGGCGACGAGATCATGCTCCGAGGATGGGGACAAATTGACATCGACTACCATGCTGTAGTGGACCGCGTCGGCAATTTGTTCATACCAAAGGTCGGTAATGTGAATGTTTCCGGCGTGAAATATCGAGAGCTGCAACCCTTGCTCAAGTCGGCAATCGGTCGTGTTTTTCGCGATTTTGATCTGAACGTAACATTGGGGCAACTGCGCTCTATTCAGGTCTTTGTCGTGGGCCAAGCCAAGCGCCCCGGAAGCTATACCGTGAGTTCGCTGAGTACACTTGTAAATGCAGTATTTGCTTCCGGTGGCCCCTCTGCAAAGGGGTCAATGCGCAGAATCCAACTCAAACGTGGTGCTCAAGTCATTACTGAGTTCGACCTTTACGATCTGTTCATAAATGGAGACAAGAGCAAGGATGCGCAATTGCTGCCTGGGGACGTTATTTACATTCCACCGGTTGGCCCCACGATCGCGATGAATGGCAGCGTCAATGTCCCTGCAATCTACGAGATAAAACCTAAAACGAATTTAGGCGACTTGATCCAGCTTGCAGGAGGTCTCACGTCAACGGCATCCGGCCAGAAGGCAACCGTTGAAAGAATTAAAGACCGATCTGTGCGCGCCATCGAAGAGTTCACATTGGACGATTCTGGTTTTGGACGTATTCTGCAGGACGGGGATTTGGTTACCCTGAGAGCACTCTCAGCTCGCTTCGACAATGCCATAACGATTCGAGGTAACGTTGCCGCCCCCGGTCGTTATCCTTGGAAAGAAGGAATTCGAATCAGTGACCTGATTACCAGTCGAGAAGCTTTGGTGACGCGAAATTTCTGGTTGGCTCAAAGTGATCTTGGCAAAGATGACTTCGAGATTAAGCGAACGGCAAGGCTGCCATCGAGCAACATCCGCGGAGGCCGCGGTATCGATGGTTACTTTACCGGTACAGATGGATACTCGGCGGGTACGGATGGTCACTTGGATGATAAAGCGGTTCGCGGCAATCAAGACGAGATCCAAGACGATATCCAAGGCGAGAGATCTCAACGGGCCGGTTTCGGCAAGCAAAGCGCAACTGTTGAAAAAGCGAATCGTCTGAACCAAGCGAAGTTCTCTAATGAGATACGCAGGACAGCACCTGATATCAATTGGGATTACGCAGTTGTCCAGCGTCTCAATCGTGAATCGCTGGCCACGAATTTGGTTCCATTCAATTTGGGCAAAGCGATAAGCGGAGGCGAGAATGCGGATAATCTGTTGCTGCAGCCCGGCGATGTAATCACGATTTTTTCACAGCTAGATATCAAAGTCCCAGAAGAGAATCGCAGCAAATTTGTGACGCTCGAAGGCGAGTTCGCTTCGGCTGGGGTATACGAGGTGAAGCCGGGAGAAACCTTGCCGCAACTGGTAGCTCGTGTAGGCGGCTTAACCACAAACGCCTATCTTTTCGGTGCCGAATTCACAAGAGAGTCCGCAAGGGAAACACAACAGAAGAATTTGGACGAACTCGTGGACAGATTCGAAAGGGATGTCGAGCGTAGGACTTCGAATAAATCACAAAACGTCGTGAGTACCGAAGAAGCATTAGCCTTAAAGGACAGAGTTGACACGCAACGCAAGCTGGTTGAAAAACTAAAGCAAGTCAAAGCAACTGGCCGCGTCGTGCTGGGCCTGAAGCCAAGCCAGACGGGAGTCGATGCGCTCCCCACCCTTCTTCTGGAAGACGGCGATCGTTTCGTAGTTCCCTATGTGCCATCAACAGTGAATGTTGTCGGGGCGGTCTACAATGACAATTCATATCTGTATCAATCTAGGAACAACATTGATTTTTATGTGCATAAGGCAGGAGGCGGTACTCGGGAAGCGGATCGATCCCACTCGTTTGTGGTGCGCGCCGATGGGTCAATCGTCAGCAAATCGCGATCAGCAGGTTGGTTCAGCAGCGGCTTCGAGTCTCTTAAGCTAATGCCTGGCGACACAATTGTTATTCCCGAGCAACTGGACAAGACAAGCGTATTGAAGGGTTTAAAAGATTGGTCCCAAGTGATTGGACAGTTCGCATTGGGCGTTGCCGCTATCAACACGCTCACGAAATAATTGCGTCCACGTGACGTCCCGAGATTCTATGCAGACCATTATTGACAATGCGTATTCGGCCGCCGCAAAGCCGGGGGGCGATGGAGTATCACGTGACGCGGATACCATTAACCTTTTGGATCTCTTGATCGTACTTGCAAAACGAAAGGTATTGATTGCGCGCCTAACGGTTGCTTCTGCCGTTGTGACTCTAGTTACAGTGTTGTTCCTTCCGAATATTTATACGGCCACGACAAAATTGTTGCCGCCGCAACAGGCGCAATCGAGCACGGCAGCGATGCTCGGGCAACTGGGTTCGCTTGCGGGATTAGCCGGGCAGGGCCTTGTATCAAAGACTTCCAGCGTCACTGAACTTTATGCCGCGATGCTTCAAAGTCGCACAATTACAGAAGCTCTGGTTCTTCGCTTTAAACTACAGGACTGTTATCGTCTGAAGCTTTTAATAGAGGCTCGCGAGAGACTGGCAGATGACTCTGAGATCTCGGTTGGCAAAGATGGTTTGATTTCAGTATCCGTATCGAATAGAGACCCGAAATTGGCATCCGCATTGGCCAACGGATATGTGGAGGAGCTGCTGAAACTATCTCAGGCCCTAGCCGTAACCGAAGCATCTCAAAGGCGGTTGTTCTTTGAAAGTCAGCTGCAGTTGGCAAAAGAAAACCTTAGTAACGCAGAAGTTGATCTGAAAAAGACGCAGGAAACCACCGGATTGATTCAGCTCGAAAGTCAAGCGAAAGCGATTATCGAATCCGTCGCCAACCTTCGCGCTCAAATAGCCACAAGAGAAGTGCAGTTGCAAGGCATGCGATCATTCGCGACTAATGCAAACCCGGATATCGTCCGGCTGCAGCAAGAATTGGATGCCCTGCGGTCGCAGCTCGCGAAATTGGAACGGGATAAGAGCTCCGGTAATGGCGATATTCAAGTCGGTACAGGGCGAGTACCGGAGGCCGGCCTTGAATACATGAGAAAGCTGCGCAATGTGAAGTATTTTGAAGCGATATTTGAAATTCTTGCCAAGCAATACGAGGCAGCAAGAATTGACGAGGCCAAGAATGCCCCTTTGATTCAGGTGATGGATAAAGCCATAGAGCCAGAAAGAAAATCCAGACCAGCACGATTACTGATCATTTTGCTGTGCACTTTCATAGGCGGATTCATTGGAGCACTTTTGGCATTTCTGCTGGAACTAAAAGAGTCTCTAAGATCCGACCCCGCGCAGGCCGCACGTTTGGACGCCCTAAGAGACCTGCTCTCGTTCCAATCTACGCGGACATAAGAACTTGGAATCTGTGCTGTTCGCTTAATCAAAATTAGTTGGTTGTAGCAGGCCGTGTCGAGTCTGCGCGCCGGATTTGACGGTGGGAAGGAGCTCCAACGGTGAAATGCCGGTTGCCATTCCGTGAATCGATCACACAGAAGGGGAATAACGTATGCGCCAATTCCGGCACTTGACACCACGATATATCTATCACCGCATAGGCTTAATGATTTACCAGCGAAGGTATCCGAACGCCCCATGGCTCACTCAACTGATGGTGGAAATTTTGGATAACTGGCTGATGCCTGATGATCGAGGCTTCGAATGGGGATCGGGACGAAGCACACTTTGGTTTGGGGAAAGAGTTGGAAGCCTCGTAAGCGTAGAACAGAACGCCGAATGGCACCAGCGGGTCAGTACAGAACTTGCACGAAAGCAGTTGAAAAATGTGGAATACCATCTTTGTCAGGATGAGCGGGACTACTGCGCCGTTGCGGCCAAATTTCCACCTGAAAGCTTCGATTTCTGTCTTGTGGATGGCGCCGCCCGAGACCATTGCGCTTTGTCTGCGATCTCCCTGGTCAAACCTGGAGGAATTGTGCTCGTGGACAACTGCAACTGCTACTTGCCGACGCATAGCCGTTCTCCGTTCTCGCGAAGGCCTGAGCAGGGGCCGTATTCGGAGAAATGGGCGAGTTACCTGGGCGGTGTTAAAGGATGGTTGCAGATCTGGACGACGAACGGTGTGTTTGATACTGGCTTGTGGTTGAAGCCCGCGGGTGCGAAAGAACCGAAACATCGAGTCGCTAAGTTGGACGAATTGTCCACGCGACGCAATTGGTGCAGTGCGGTACTAAAGAGTTCCAGTTAGGTTGGAATTCAAAACCGCAGCGAGGCACGTAAGACTCAGAACTCGCCGTCTTTCAGGCAACTGGTTTTTCAAGACCTCGATACTCACGTCGTATTCCGCGTAAGCCTTCGGTTGAATTGTCATCAAAGCAATATTGCGGTGGAACGCCTATCAGATGATGCCCAGCTTAGGCTATTGTTAATGAGAGCGGACTCAGGCGCACGTATTGGGCCTGTCTAGTGTCGTAGCCGAAAAGACCCAGAAGTTGAAGATTCAAGTCGGCGCTCAAAATTACGTTCGGCAGGCCCATAGCGCTAAAGATGCGAAGATATGAATTCATCAACGATCCTGGCGCACTCGCCGCTAGAGTTGGCAGGTATGTGCGAAGAGCTTTGCCCGGGAAAATGATCGTTCGAATCGTATGTGGTCAGCTCAAAGGTAAAAAGTGGATTGTAGATTCTCAACGACATAGCTGTTGGTTGGGTACGTACGAGCGAGACGTTCAAGACCTATTTGCTCGGGAAGTAAAACCGGGGGCGGTTTTCTATGACATCGGGGCTAATGTCGGGTTCTACACATTGCTAGGATCGATGCTCGTAGATTCGGGTCATGTGTTCGCGTTCGAGCCACTTCCGAAAAATGTACAGTACTTAAAAAGGCACCTTCACCTGAACAAAATGGATAATGTAGAGGTTTTCGAAATCGCAGTCTCCAATGAGGTGGGGACCTCCTTGTTTCGTCAGGAAGATACGGGGGCTATGGGTCGTCTGCAGGCTGATGGCGACCTCAGAGTGCTGACGGAGACTATTGATTCGTTGTTGCAGCAGAACAAGATCGCACCACCAGATTACATAAAGATGGATATTGAAGGTGCTGAGTTCAAAGCTCTTCTTGGGGCCAGTCGCTGTTTTCGGATGCATAGTCCAAAGCTGCTGTTGGCAACTCATGGAATTCAAGTTCACGACGATTGCTGCCAACTGCTGAGGTCGTGGAATTACAACCTGCAGCTAATCTCGCCGCCCAATGAGGGCCGAGCCGAGATCTACGCAACCCCATTTTCTAAGAACGCAAACTCGGCTGACTAGAATCGAGATCATCCTTGTGAAAGCCTGGGTTCCCCCCTACTCATCACGTCAACTCAGAAAACATTGAACCATCTAAGACCGGCGCCCGAAATCAAGAGGAACAAGCTGCTAAAGAGTAAAGACTAATAATAGGAATAGTGCACACTCGAAGCTAGTGGGCAGCATAGTTAGGTATTTTCGTGAAAAATTGCTCAAGAATTTCCAATCTTAACAGAAGCCGCCCTCAAATTTTAGGATGGAAGGATCTTACGGTGCATTAGTAACCGATTTTTTGAAACGAATTTCCCCCCCCTATGTGCAATACACCGGGTTAAGGGAATTCCCTCTACTTACAACTCGACACTTTAGACTACAATGAAATGACTTTCAGATCGCAGCTAATCCATTAGTACTGGTCGAGTAATATTGGTTGAGCCAATCTTCAGCTAGGTTCAAGCGAATTCACGCATCAGGTAATCTGCCGAGAATTCGTATGCGTCTTTGACCGCATTCGGCGGCAGAAAATGTCCTAAAGGTTCTACGGGCTGCGCAGCTTGTTTTCAATTCGATGCCCATGCTTGGCAACGAAGGGAACCATTTTTTGTAGGCATATCAAGAATGGCTTGATGCCTTAGGATTGAATCTAGATCGAGAAAAACTGTCAACTCTCCGAACTGCGTATTCCATGTTAAATCGCATAAAAGCTATACTTCCAAAAGGCAAATTTGGCCGAAGTGTATCCGTGTTAGCTGGAGGTACAGCGATCAGCCAGGCGCTTGGTGTTTTGGCAGCGCCTATATTGACACGAATCTATACCACACAAGACTTCGGAAACTTTCAAGTCTACTTTTCAATTATCAGCCTCGGAATCGTGTTGGCAGGATGGCGTTATGAAGTAGCGATCATGCTCCCCGAGGACGAAAACGTTGCGGCTAACTTGCTGGCAGTCACTCTCGGCATTGTGTGCCTTATGAGCCTGCTTGCGGCAGGTCTTTCGGGGTGGGCTCATTTCACCACCCTGTCGCTTGGTAATGCAGAGGCCTTGCGTCCTTACATGTGGATCTTTCCGCTAGCTATTTGCGGAGCCGGTACATACCAGGCATTGAGCTATTGGGCGTTCCGGCACAAATCGTTTTCGCAGGTGAGTGGCACCAAAGTTCTTCAGATTGGCAGCCAGATTGTCACTCAGCTGACATTAGGTGGTATTTTTCACATTGGGCTTCTAGGACTGTTGATAGGAGATGCTTTTGCGCGCGCGAATGGAAGCATAGGTCTCGCAAAGTTGGCCTGGCATAAAAGCCGGCCTGATTTGAAAAGTATCAGTGTTCGTGGCATGTGGACTGCTGCCTTGAGATATCGCAATTTCCCACTCATATCTGCTTTCTCGGCATTGCTCAGCACGGGCGGTGCTGCTGTGCCGATGTTGATAGTTGCTCAATTCTATGGAATTAAGGTAGTTGGTTGGTTAGCTCTTGCGGACCGGGTAATGGGAGTACCTTCCACACTGATAGGTCAGGCGGTTTCCCAGGTGTACATGACAGAGGCCGCTCCTCTCGTCAGATCTGATCCGGAAGGATTGCGTTTGCTGTTCCGTGCGACCATTAAAAAACTTGTTTGGCTCCCGCTAGCTCCTTGTTTGATCATTCTGGTCGCAGGCCCAACATTGTTCGCCTTTGTATTCGGTGAACCGTGGAGAGAGGCGGGCAACTATGCTAGGCTTCTGGTGCTCATGCAGTACATCACTTTTGTAGCGTGGCCATTTACACCCACCTTAACCTTGCTTGAGCATCAGGGGCAGCAATTTGCCTTAGATGCGGCGCGCTTAGGTTTAACTTTGGGTTGTATTTGGTTGGCTTCCAGCGCGAATTTTACGGCCAGAGAAGCGGTCGTAACCTATGGAGTCACGTCGCTCTTGGGATATGTAGCTGTTCTGATATTTTCTTCTCTCGCAATCGACAAGCGCGTGCAAAAGTCCACAGCCGTCCTCGTCGAAGTGTGAGCAAAATAGCTATGCGAAATATGGTATCGACCAGAATCCTGTTGTTTTCTCCGGCCGACTTGCGGCGCAGAGGACTCCTCATTCTGGGGATATTTCTCTTTGCTGCGGCCTTCCAGCTGGCCTATATCGGATGGCTGAGTCCAAGCTTTGGCTATGCTGGATTTGAGTACAAAGCCCCTCCATCGGGATACATTGCAATAGCCTGGCTGTTGAGCATTTTGCCGGCTCTCTGGAGTCCAATCGCTTTGACTCGCCCCTCACAGTTGATCTATTGGATCTTGTACCTCACAGTCTTCATCCCTTCGATGTTTGTTCCGCTATACATCGCTTTAAATCCGCCCAAAGAAGTTCTGCAACTCATGCTCGCAATTTTTGCCGGATTCTGCTTGATTGGCTTGGCTTATTCCCTCCCCCTGCCTCGGATCAAATTTGCCACTCCAAGTCGTTCCGTTTACTGGGCAGTATTCGGAGTTGTATCGGTAAGTCTCGTGATCTGGATTGTCGGGGTGTTTCGTGGGAGTCTTCACCTAGTCTCATTTGCAGATGTTTATGAATTGCGATACGCAGCTGATGACATAATTGCTGGAAGTGGCGCCGGTTATGCCTTGATTTGGCTCTCAAGCAGCATTAATCCATTACTAATGGCCCGAGGTCTTGTATACGGTCGGAAGTTACTATTCGTCACCGGGGTTTGTGGACAACTGTTGGGGTACAGCGCCGCTGGAAGCAAAAGCATGATCTTGTCCATTCTTGCCATGACAATTTTATACGCTTTGTTGCGCCGAAGCAGTTCAGGATTTGCGCTCCAGCTAGTTTGGGGGGTTGTGTTGTGTTTTGGCACCCTATATTCGTTGGCGATGATTTCCGGCCTGGGCAATTCTCCATTGGTGTTCTATGCATTAAGTATCACGTTTATGAGGACGTTTGGATTCCCGGGCATGTTGTCAGCGCAGTATTACGATTTCTTTCAGGTGCACCCAAATACGTACTTCTCACATGTTCATGGAATTAATCTTTTAGTGCATTATCCATACCAAGAACCTCTGGGAATCGAGATCGGGCACCATTATGTAGGCTATTTCAATGTGAACTGGAACGCTCATTTCTGGGCCACGGATGGCATTGCGGGCATCGGGCTGACAGGTGTTTTGGGAATGTCACTGATTTGCTGTCTGGTTTTTTGGCTCTTGGATACTGCGGCAAGTGGTCACCGCCCTGCATTCGCAGCTCTTTCATTAACGTTCGTGGCCTTAAACATAAGTAACACTTCATTATTTACAACATTCTTGTCAGGAGGAATGCTCCTGTCGATGATCCTATTGCTCCTTTTGCCGCGAGATGCTGTCGTTCGATGTGGCACAGATGTCCTCAATCTACCGCAGCCATGACAGAGTTTTTTAACTGCGAACTGGTATCCACAGAGGAATAAGTTTTGATGCACTTACGAAATATCGCAAGGCTCTGGCTGCCTCCCGGGTTAATCCGCACAGCTCACCGAGCGTTGAATCACTTGCAGCCGGCACCATGGGAATATGTGCCCGATGGATGGAGAAACACAAGCATGAATGTTCGTGGATGGGACGTTCCTACTGTCGTGGAAACCCAAAGAAAGCTCTTGCCAGAAATACTGCGGTCAGTTGCAGGAAGTAATCCGCTCGGAATTGCGAACAAGAAGTTGTTAAGTGCGCAAGACTTACATGTACACAATCTGTATTTATCATTTGCCTATGTTGCTGCTCTTGCGGCGCGGAAGGGAAACCCGTTCACAGTATTGGATTGGGGCGGCGGGGTTGGGCATTACAGCGGTATTGCCGAAGCCGTGCTCCCTGGCGTCGAGATTGAATACTATTGTCACGATCTGCCTCACCTCTGTTCCGCCGGGCGGGAACTAATGCCAATGGCACATTTTGTTAGTCGCAACGATTGCTTTGTTCGAAAATATCAACTTGTAATGGCGAGTGGTTCGTTATGTTACGAAGAGGATTGGCGTTCGCTGGTGGACGACCTCATAGATGCGACAGAAAACTATCTGTACATAACTCGCACGCTCTTCGTGCCAAAGGCCGATTCCTTTGTGGTCGTACAGCGTCCGTTCTTGTTTGATTATGGAACTGAATATTTAGGGTGGGTATTCAACAGGCAAGAATTTCTGGATCATGTATTTCGCCGGGGAGCTAAATTAGTTAGAGAATTTCTTGTCAGCAAGGGCCCACTTATTCACCGTGCTCCACAGCAAGGTGAGTATCGGGGATTTTTGTTCAAGAAAAACTAGCTTTCTCAATATTGATTTCCCAAATTTTAATCGCGACAACACCGCTTGTTGCCATTATTGAAACAATTTTAGCCACCGATTCACGAAATTGGAGACGGCATGAGTTTACGTCAATTTGCGAAAGGCTGGGTTCCTCCGCAACTTTTGAGCTATGGTCAAAGAATTCTGGATCACGTCAGGCCGGCGCCTTGGGAGTACGTGCCTGATGGATGGCACAGCGCCAAGTTGAAGACCCGCGGCTGGGGAGTTCCAAGCATCATTGATACGCAAAAGAAGTTATGGCCCTTTTTTCTGAAATCGATTGAAGGTGCAAACCCGCTTGGAATCGAAAATCAGGAGCTTACAACCGAGAGGGATCTGCAAGTACACAATTTATATTTGGCATACGCTTATGTCGCTGCGCTGGCCTCCCAAAAACGGAAATCACTCTCAATTCTGGATTGGGGTAGTGGAGTTGGCCAGTACGATGTTCTGACAGAAGCCGTTCTCCCCGGAGTTCAAACTGAGTACTACTGCTACGACTTGCCGGCAATCTGTGAGGCCGGTCTGCTCCTGCGTCCCCACGCTCGATTTGTTGATAGCGAAAAAGAATGCTTCTCCCGCAGCTATGATCTCGTGTTTGCCAGCGCGTCATTGTGGTATGAGGAGGATTGGCGTTCATTGGTGAACAAACTCTTGGCAGTCACTGGACAGCACCTCTACCTGACGCGAATGATGTTCGTCTCCAATGCTGCTTCTTATGTAGCTATACAACGACCGTGGTCAATGGGGTACAGGACAGAATATCTCTGTTGGATATTCAATCGCGAGGAGTTTGTAGAATATGTCTGTGATCGAGGAGCCCGTTTAGTCCGGGAATTCCTGATCAGCAAGGGCCCACACATCCACCGCGCTCCCGAACAGAGCGAATATAGAGGTTTTCTGTTCGAGAAGTCTTGAGCCGAAGCGGAGTTCGTCCCGACCAACGAAATTCGCCTTTGACAGGGTCGTAACTACTCAAGTTTTAGAGCATGTATTCGCCACAGTAGAATTCATAAAAGAGTTGAGCCGAATTTTGCACGAAGACAGTGACTCCTGCTTAGTGTCCCGTTTGTACGGGACGAACACGAGCACCCGGCTGACTACACAAGGTATAGTTCCTTCGGGATCAAGGCGCTGTTGGAAGAGAATGGATTTACTATTGTTGAGCACGCCAAGAGCATTTCCGTTAGCAGGGTTATTTTTCAATTGTTGAATTGTTACCTTTATAAACAGGTCGCCCAGCGGAGCAAGTATTACAAGCTCCTTGCTTGCTCCGTCTTTTGC
Source organism: Acidobacteriaceae bacterium (assembly GCA_025462925.1). Classification (GTDB taxonomy): domain Bacteria; phylum Acidobacteriota; class Terriglobia; order Terriglobales; family Acidobacteriaceae; genus JAICLA01. The sequence continues at coordinate 11,132 of JAOAPL010000310.1, read as the reverse complement.
GGTCCCGTGAACATTAGTGCTGAGGTGTCTGGGATATTGTTGCCCGGGAATTCAGATTTGTATTTGGACAATGTTGTATTTGCAAAAAAGAAGAGCTCACATGGTTAGTCCCCTCCTTCGTGCCCCCGTCCTGATCACCGGTGGATTAGGTTTCATCGGCTCCAATTTGGCGCGTACTCTGGCTCACCGCGGCGCAGACGTGACGGTGATGGACAGTCTGCTTCCAAATTATGGCGGGAATCTACACAATGTCATTGATCTGCACGGCAAGATTGACGTCGACAAATCTGATGTCAGAGATCAAGATTCCGTTCGGCGCTTGGTCAAAGGCAAGCGGTATCTGTTCAATCTGGCTGGTCAAACGAGCCATATGGATTCGATGACTGCTCCCCTCGTTGACCTGGAAATCAATACGACTGCGCAGATCTCAATTTTGGAAACGTGTCGCGTGCACAATCCGGAAATAAAGATTGTTTTTGCTAGTACCAGGCAGATTTACGGGAAGCCGGATTATCTTCCGGTTGATGAGTGCCATCCGATCCGACCTGTGGACGTAAACGGCATCAACAAGCTCTCTGGAGAGTGGTACCACATTTTGTACAACAACGTTTATGGATTGCGCAGCACCGTGTTGCGATTAACCAATACATACGGTCCTCGGATGAGAGTGAAGGATGCTCGTCAAATGTTTATGGGCATTTGGATGCGCCTTGTTTTGGAAGAAAAACCATTCGAGGTTTGGGAAGGTCAGCAAAAGCGTGATTTCAATTATGTGGACGATGTAACTCATGCGATGTTGCTGGCGGCAACCTCCGAAGAGGCCAATGGTAAGGTCTTCAATTTGGGGGCGGACGCCGTGACTTTGAACGAACTTGCTGATTGCCTTGTAGACGTAAATGGCGGCGGCAGTTATCACTTGAAATCATTTCCGGAGGATCGGAAGCGCATTGATATCGGCGATTACTACGGAGATTACACTCGAATAAGCCGTGCCTTAGGCTGGTCTCCTCAAATCAGTTTGCGGGAAGGAATATCTCGATCATTGGATTACTATCGAAATGAACTCAAATATTACATCTGAGAAGAAACAAGGGAACTCCATGGAAACTCTGCTGCCGGCTAATCCTAAACTGGGCTACCTCGCCCATAAGAAGGAGATTGACGCGGCCATACAGCAAGTTCTTGAGAGCGGGTTGTACATCTTGGGTGAGAATGTCAGTCAATTTGAAGAGCAGTTCGCCAGTTTCATTGGGGCTTCCTCCTGTGTGGGCGTGGGTAATGGCACTGATGCACTAATTATTGCTTTGCGCGCTTGTGGTATTGGCCCGGGAGACGGAGTGATCACTGTTTCTCATACTGCCGTTGCCACAGTTGCAGCGATTGACGTTGTAGGTGCGGTTCCGATTCTTGTCGACGTGGATCCAGCGATGTTCACTATGGACTTGGACAAACTGGAACAGACGCTCAAGTCGTACAAGAATTGCAAGATCAAGGCAATAATCCCAGTCCATATCTATGGCCAGCCGCTAGATATGGAATCAATTCTCGAGATTGCGGGACGCTACGATCTAATGGTTATAGAAGATTGTGCGCAGTCACATGGTGCTGAGTTTAGGAACAGAAGAGTTGGCTCGTTTGGGCACATCGGAGCATTCAGCTTTTATCCGACAAAGAATCTTGGTGCGTTAGGTGATGGCGGCGCGATTGTTACGAGTGACCCCCAAATTGCGGAGAGGGCGCGAATGTTGCGCCAGTACGGGTGGAAACGGCGCTACATCAGTGACTCTCCGGGTTCTAATACAAGATTAGATGAGCTTCAAGCAGCGATCTTGCGAGTAAAACTTCGTTATCTCAATCCGGAAAACGCCAGGCGTCGGGCTTTGGCTGCAATTTATTCTCATGAGCTTGAAAGTGTTGAATTGCAAGTTCCCAGAGAAGCCACGGATTCGGTTCATATCTATCATCAGTATGTCGTCAGAACAACCAGAAGAGATGACTTGAAGGCTCGACTATCCTCAAACTCGATTGAGACTGCTATCCTATATCCAGTGGCAGTTCATGATCAGGCTGGGTACAAGAGCAGGGTCGTTGTTGGATCTGGGGGACTAGAAGAGACCGAGCGCATCTGCAACGAGATTTTGAGCCTGCCTATTTATCCCGAGCTCAAAGATGAACAAATCGGTAAAGTTATCGATGTGATTCGCACTTGGTGACCTCCGAAGACTTGCGAAGACATAGAGGATAGATCTGGTGTTCTGTTTGCTCTTTTATGTTCAAGGAGACCCGGCCGCGGATCTCTGAGCTTAGGCTCCTTCCTTTTGTTTAAAAAGATGCGACAACTGCAACGCGTTCCTTGCAGAGTGCTGCGAGTAGATTTCGGTTGTATCCAATAAGAGTGTTGAGCACTTATATGGTTTGAACTTCAGGGATGACCCACTAGCGACTTCAAGTGGCGTTCCTGGAAGCAGATATTTTAATCAGAAGGGGCAAGGATGCGACTGGTTCTGCTGACGGAAACTTTTTCCAAGAGGATGGGATATTTGCAAAATACCCTTCCTAAGTATCTGGCTCGACTTGGTGTGGATGTTCATGTAATTACGATGGATCTGCCGCCCTATTATCAAATCAGCAATTTTGGTCAGACTTATGGCAAGTTCACCGGATCTGATGAACTTGTGCCTGGGTCTGTAGAGGAGCATGACGGTTATACCTTGCACGTACTGGGGCACAAGAAAGTTCTCGGCTACATGCGAATGGCGGGCCTATTGCGAAAACTGCGCTCTTTACAACCAGATATAGTGCAAGCAAGCGCGTCCATTGGCTGGCTCGCTCAAGACGCTGCTATCGGCAGAATGTTGATAGGCTACAGACTCTTCATCGGGTCCCATACTCATGCCTCTGTTTTCCCGTTGGCGAGCAATGGGATCCCTCGATTTGCTCCTGCACGTTTGCGCTGCATGGTGACTCGGACAATCCCGGGCTTTCTAGTCAGTCTGGTGAGTGAAAAATGTTACGTTACAGCGTCTGATTGTGGTGAAATTGCTGTGCGATTCTTTGGCGTTCAGGAGAAAAAGGTCTCGATTTCAGCACTAGGGGTGGATACCGACTTATTTCAGCCAATACGAGACGAAAACGGACGAGCCATGCGCAATGAGCTTCGTCGAAAATTTGGGTTTTCTGACAGTGACATTGTTTGCATTTATTCGGGGCGGTTCAGTAGCGATAAGAACCCCTTGCTGCTTGCTAAGGCGGTGTCTAGGCTTCATGAATTTGGAGAGCCATTTAGGGGCCTATTCGTGGGGGACGGAGAACAGGTCGGTGCAATTTCTCAAATGACGGGTTGCGCAATTCACCCATTTGTCCCGTTTCAGGAACTGGCTAAATATTTTCAAGCTTCCGATATCGGGGTTTGGCCAACGCAAGAGTCGATGTCGATGCTGGATGCTGCAGCCAGCGGTTTGCCACTCATCGTTAACAATACTTTGAAGGCGAAAGAGCGCATAGATGGGAATGGGCTTACGTACAAATTGAACGACCTGGATGACCTGATCGTTACCTTGCGGTCCCTGCGCTCAGCCGAAAAGAGAGTTGAAATGGGTACACGGGGTGCCAACAAAATGGCAACAGAGTTTAGCTGGGCAGTTATTGCCAAGAGCAGATTTAGAGATTACCGCGCCGCTTTAGACGAAGATGAGGGCGCATAATGGCATTGGCGAACACCGGGTTAGTTTGGCGAAGTGCTCACCTCGTCTTTGAGGTGCTTCGTGGTAGTTGAATATCGGGAGATCAAGAAATTTTTCTGTACTTATTTCGATGAAAATTACCTGCCCCGAGCGTTGGCCCTCGTCTCCTCACTTGAGAAGCATTGCCCCGACTTTCATCTTTTTGCTCTTTGTATGGATGAAAGCTGTTACCAAGAACTCATAGCACTGCAGCATCGATCAATAACTGCTATTTCGCTGACAGATCTTGAAGCTGCTGATCCTGATCTGTTTAATGTGAAGCAAAATCGTTCGCGAGTTGAGTACTATTGGACCTGCGGTCCAGCGTTCATTTTGCATCTATTCAATAAGTACGCTGAGGTACAGTTTCTCAGCTATATCGATTCAGATATCTTTTTTTTCTCTACCCCGAAGTCTCTATTCGACGAGATGGAGGGGTATTCAATTGGGATCATCGAGCACCGGTTTCCGCCGAACCACGCTGATCGTAATAGATTCGGAATCTACAACGTAGGCTGGCTAGGATTTCGACGTGACGATAATGGGCTCGAATGCCTGCGCTGGTGGCGAGAGAGATGCATCGAGTGGTGCTACGACTATATCGACCAGGGCCGGTTTGGAGACCAGAAATACCTGGACGACTGGCCGGTCCGATTCAAAAGGGTTAGGGTCATCAATAATAAGGGTGCCAATGTGGCTCCGTGGAACTTGGATAGCTACGGCGTCCGGGAACGCAACGGACAAGTTCTGGTTGACGATGATCCTCTCATTTTCTTCCACTTCCACGGGTTCAAACAGTTGAGCGGCTCCGTGTATGACACGAACCTTGGACGCTTTGGCTGCAGACCTTCTAAAAGTATTCGCCGCCAGATTTTCGGCAGCTACATCAAGCAGCTCAGGTATTTGACTAATCATGGTCCGCTGCGCACGCTCCGAAGCACAGACTCGATGATTGTGGTGCGCGCCCTACGCTTGCTCTTTCGGACAGCTTTAGGTATCACATTCAGATCATACATCGTAGTACTTCGTGATCGTGTACTGTAAGAATCCGACTTGAGTAGAGAAAGCCGCGATTTGCGGTGATTGCTTCTATCCGGGAATCGGACTTGCTGTGGAAAAATGTTTGTGAGTAGAATTCGCTATTCAATTCTTGAGTGACACGTAAGAGTGCGGGAGATAATTCTGGGAGAAGTTCTGCAATCAACATCCAAGAGCTGAATATTCTCGATGTGTTCTAGTTATTAAGGTATGCGGCGCAATGCTCGTTTCGCGGAGCATATATTGCGCAGTAAGCCACCTTTTAACTTGTTTCCAGTTCGTCATCACTGGTCTTAAACAGGTTTTGCCGATTTAGCCAGGTAAGAGGCCACCATATCTTGAACTATGGAAACGGAATTTGGCGACCACTGAAAACCCGTCGCAGCGAGCTTTCTGGTATTCAGACTGAAGGATTGGGTAAGTTTCTTGAGAGCTTCCGAAGAGAATGGAGGGTTTCCTCCCAGCGATCGAATAAGATCAAACGGGAGCGCTCCACTGCGCACCAGCCAGTAGGGAACTGACCGAGGTCGAGGGGCATGCATCCTATCGGCGATATCATTGACAAAATCAACCAGTCCAACTGGAACGCGATCGGCTAGGTTGTACGTTTCACCTGATTGACCTGCCTGAAGCAAATGGACAATTGCAGCAGCTGCATTTTCAATTGACAGCAAGCTGCGCAGCGGATTGAATCCCTTGATATGGAAATAGTACCTTCCTGCTATGCCTCTCATCAAATTCTCAAGGTTGTAACGGGCATTCGGCCCGTAGGTCAGGCAAGGTCTGACAATGACAACCTGCATTCGTTTAGCAAGAGCTTCCATTGCCGCGGCTTCCACTTCAAGCTTGGTTCTCGCATAGAACGAACTTCCGGAGGTTGCCGCATCTTCGGCGAGATCAATGCCACATTGGTCCTTGTAGACATGAGCGCTGGAAACGACAATCGCCTTTTCAACTCCCGATTTTAGAGCTGCTGACAAGACGATTCTGGTTCCATTTACGTTCACGTCAACAGCTTGCTCGAAATCACTTCTGGATCGCAAATTTGTGTGAGCAATTCCCGCGAGGTGAACAAGGTATCGGCATCCTTTGGCAAACTCACCAATCGTGTCTTCGTCGCAAATGTCTCCGCGAAATGTGAGCACGCCTTCAGAATTTGGTAGAGATTTGTTGCGGATCAAGGCCCTGACTTTGTAATTTTTAAGCCTCAAAGCTGATACAACATCTGTACCAATTAGGCCCGCTGCGCCAGTGATTCCCACCAGAGGACTCATGGTTTGGTCCGTATCCCGGATTTTTGCATTGTTGGGGATGAACAACATACAAATAGCGAAATCGGAGATGTTTGGCTCGTTTTTCCGGAATTGAAGCAGTAGCCGATGAACTTCAAGGCTGTAATTCTATTACTTCAACCATTTTCGACAAGAGCACTTGTTGTGAAAAAGTCTTAAATTGCACATTGTCGGTGGTATTTAACATGTTGGTGCGGGAAGCGGAGTTCAAAATGTGTTCAACCAATGACTGTACATCGCCATGGTCAGCCCTCCACGCTGGGATATCCATATTGTTCGCAGCCATCAGGTCAGGGATGTGCCCTTCAGCTGGACCAATGTAGAGGAAGCTCCCTCCAACCGCCAAAATGTTATAGATCTTGCACGGATGCACAACGCCAACGAACGCATTGCCCATTACAACAACGTGCAAATCGGCGGCGGAAAGCGAAGCAGATAAAGCGGCGAGTGGTTGATAGGGAAGGCAATAAATGTTGTCAAGATGGTACTCGCGAGCAAACTCTTTGACTTTCTTAAACTCGCTGCCGCCACCTACAAAACAGAACATAATTTCACTTTGTTCTCTGAGAATCAAAGCTGCCTCAAGTAAGGAATCGAGTGGGTGGCACGGGCTATGGTTGCCGGAATACATAACGACGTGCTTGCGCTCTAATCCATGAAGAATCCGAAATGAATTTCTTCCTTCCATGTCAAAAAACACGAAATTGTCCAGTGACCATGGTGGAATGACGAAAATCTTCTTTTCAGCAATACCTTTGCAGACAATTCGTTCTTTAACGAATCTATCTAGAACGATTACCTTTCGTGACCGTCGGATGCTGTATGCGGAAATAAATTGGAGTGCCTTTGCGGCCAAAGAGTGCTGGCGGATCCAGCCCGCGGCAATGGCCTCTTCCGGGTTCAGATCCATGATCCAGTAGATCAACTGTCCACCTTTCAGTTGCACAAAGAAGGCTGCAATGATTGAAATTAGGGGTGGCACCGTCATTGCAACCACAACATCTTGCTTAGCTATTCGACAGATTTGCACAAAGCAGTTGACGAAGAAACTAGCATAATCAGCAATCCGCAACCATTTTGATTTCCTGCCCCAGCCAAGCGTTGATACCCTGATGACTTTAATGCCTTTCCAAATCTGTTGGTCTGGGAAGGTTACCTCCGGATCATCGTAAGCCCTGTTACTCGCAAGGACGGTTACATTGTGACCCCTCGTGGACAACGAAACGGCAAGTTCGGTCAAGTACTGCGATACAGCGACTACATCGGGGTAAAAACACTGGTTTACAAGGAGAATATTCATTGAATGGAATTGGGAAGATACAGGATGAGAGCATCCAAGATTCGCGAGAGTGATGCAATTTTAGCACGAAGGTCGCCGCTGTTCAGACGAGTATTAGCAGACGAAAACACTAATACGGACTGAGCTAAGCTAAGCTCCCTATTCTCAGATAGGGAGTTTTTTGTTAAGTTGTGTCTTCATGCATGCGCAGCCACCATCTGTTCTCGAACGCAAGATTGAAGTGACTGCCTCTCAAACAGAGGCGTATCTTGGCGTTACAGCCGAGATACCATCCTCGAGCAGAAATATACAAGAAATAATAAAGCGAGGGATGGACGTAATTCTCGCTAGTTTGCTCTTGTTCCTCTGTTTCCTTCCTATGCTGATGATCGCGCTGGCGATCAAGCTGACCTCCAAAGGTGTGGTGCTGTACTGGTCTGATCGAATCGGCAAAGATAACCATGTTTTTCAAATGCCAAAATTTCGCAGCATGCGGTCCGATACGCCGCAACTTGCCAGCCATTTGTTGGCTCATCCCCACCGGTATCTCAGCCCAATAGGGGCTTTTCTCAGAAGGTCGAGCCTCGATGAGTTGCCGCAACTTTACAGTATTCTCAGAGGCGACTTGAGCTTTGTGGGGCCACGCCCTGCACTATATAACCAAGAAGATCTCATAGCCTTGCGAACCGAAAAGGGCGTTCATCGGTTACTTCCGGGCCTGACCGGTTGGGCTCAAGTTAATGGACGAGATGAACTTCCGATTTGTACCAAAGTAGAATATGATTTTGAGTATCTGTTTGAGCGGTCGTTTTCCTTTGATATGAAAATCTTACTGCTCACCTTGGCAAAAGTAATCCGACAGGATGGAATCAAGCACTGAGTGAATTAAGCCTTACAGCTCTTGCCATCTTGGGGAACTGATTTGACATAGCAACTAATGATAAAGTTGATAAGGTGGTTATGTTAGCATTCAGTCGCCATATCGAACGGAATTGCACTGCCCCCCCGGGGATTCTTTTGTAAGTAATTAGAAGAATTTACTGTTTTTTAGCAAGTGTCTCCGAAAGATGGGTTCAATGAATTACGTCAGGAAGCTGTATCGGTCCGTATCTTCCATGAGTCACCGAACCGCGTTCGTCGGTTCCGTTGAGGCTATGTTCGTCGCGGCTTCTCTGATTGCTGCATTTCTGCTGCAATTCAATTTTCGTTTACCCGAACCGAAACTCATTTGGGTTTCTCTGCCTATCCTGCTCGTAATCCGCCTTCTTCTACTAGCTCGGTTCAACCTGATGCGAGGATGGTGGCGTTACACCGGTGTCAACGAAATCATAGAAATCATCAAGGCAGTAAGTTTTGGTTCTGTCATCTTCTTCGTCGTTTTGTATGGAGCGGGTCTGTATTCCTCCTATCCAGTTTCCATCTTTGTGCTGGAAGGAATCATTACTACACTTTTACTATTGTCCGGCCGAATGATTTCCCGCATATTGGCCGAAGCCACCTTCGATAGAAATGAAATTTCGAAGCTGATCATCGTCATTGGGGCCGGGCGGGGTGCAGATCTGGTCATAAGTGAGATAGCTCGGCCTGGGAGCGGCTATAGCGCTTTGGCCTGCTTGGATGACGACGCAACCAAGGTGGGAATTTCCATTCGCGGAGTAAAGGTTGAGGGGAATCCCGAGCAATTGCCTGAGCTGCTAAAAAAATACGCTGCTGATGAAGTCTGGATCGCAGTGCCTTCTGCCACCAGTGCACAGATGAACCGTTTTGTATTAATCTGTGAAGCCTCTTGTGTGCGGTACAAGACCCTGCCCAGTCTTAGGGACATCATTCTTGATCGCGATGTAATCAATCAGATACGTGAGGTCAAACTCGACGATCTTTTGGGTCGAGATACCGTCCGCGTAAATTTGGACATCGTCCGTGAACAGGTTGAAGGTCGCTCCGTTATCGTTACCGGAGCTGCCGGCTCCATTGGTGCCGAACTATGTGCGCAACTTTTGGAGTACGACCCGGCTGTTCTAGTTTGTGTGGATCAGAATGAAAACGGAACATTTTTCTTGCAGCAGGGCCACAAGTCACATCGCAATTCCAGCAAAATCGTTTACTGTGTAGCCGACGTATGCAATCGCGCTCGAATGGCCGCAATTTTCAAGGAATATGAAGTCCAGCTCATTTTCCATGCGGCTGCATACAAGCACGTGCCCATGATGGAAGCCAATGTTCAAGAAGCGGTGCAGAACAATGTATTTTCGCTTTTAGAGTTGCTATCCATAGCGGAGGAGGCTGACTGCGAATCCTTTGTCATGATTTCCTCGGATAAAGCCGTCAACCCCACCAATGTCATGGGGACTACAAAACGTATTTGTGAACTGATTCTGTCTTCGCGCCCCACTCGAAATATGAGATGTGTCTCGGTGCGCTTTGGAAATGTATTAGGTTCAAGCGGGAGTGTTGTCCCGATCTTGCAGGAGCAGATTCGCCAAAACGCCGAAATTACAATAACGCACCCGGAAATTAGGCGTTATTTCATGACCATACAGGAGGCGGTCTCACTAGTGTTGCAGGCCTTTACTGTCGGCGAACATGGAGACCTTCTGGTTCTAGATATGGGAGACTCGGTGCGCATCATGGATTTAGCACGTCGGCTGATTCGATTGAACGGTAAATCCGAAAGCGATGTGCAAATCAGGATAATCGGTCTTCGGGACGGCGAAAAGCTCACGGAAGAAATGTTCTATGAGACCGAGAAGAAGCTGCCCACGGTCTGCGAAAAAATCAAGAAGACTCGCGGCAAGATTCAAGATTGGGATGAACTGGAACCAATGTTGAAAGATTTGCGCTTGGCGCTCCAAACGAATTTTGCCGATTCCGTAGAAGCCGGGATGGTCATTCGTTCAAAGATGAAGAAAATCGTGCCTGAATTTGATTATGCCAAAGACCTAAAGTGTTCGGATGAGTTGACTTCCGATGCCTATACGTCTCCATTTTCCAATGGACGACCTTCGGCAATGGCCGCAGGCGGGCGCACCTAATTACTATTCCGTAAGTTACTCGTGCATTCCCTGGAATGGAGCCCTCCCCATCACAGTGCTTTGGCGAAGCCTAGTAATTCCAATCACAATTCCACTCCTTGACCCATCAGCTGAATCGAGGTTCCTCTCTGCTACTTTGGGCTTGCCACGACAACAGTATTATCAGACATTTGGAAGTTGTTTCCAACAAGATCAATGCCGCCACTCGCAACTGCGTTGGTGACCGTGTTCCATCGCACTGAAAATGATGCTCCGGAGAAAACCCGGATTCCAAAGTACGTTGCGGGGTAATTTTTCACGTGGTTATGTGAGATATCACTATTGGTAGCCGAAACGACAAAGATGCCATCTCGGAACGTCGTGTCTATTACGTTTCTCTGAATCTTCGTTCGAGTAATCGCGCTCGTCGAAACAACATCTATGCCTCCGACTGAGTTTTTTACGAGATTGCGATACACATTAAGATCGGAAACCGCGCCGCGCAATTGGATTCCCCATTGTTTGGCGAATTCAACTGTGTTGCCTTGAATTGTAGTATTGGTAAGTGGCGCTACCACAACGATTCCATCTTTCCCGCTCGTGGTAATTAAATTGTTTTCAACTGTACAGCCAACACACTCATTAAGTGCCAGTCCGCCGGACGGGAGTGTAATGTCTGACTGCTGTTGAGACGAGTTAGAGATCTTATTATCCCGAACTATGGCACCATCATTTTGGGCGAGGTATATTCCCGAACCAGCGGTATTAGAAACCTTGTTTCCAATGATCC
>JAOAPL010000063.1 GCA_025462925.1 Acidobacteriaceae bacterium | reverse complement strand
GGAATCGACCATGCATCCGACCGCCGCCAGCCCACCCGCTTTGAACTTCGCGACCTCCTTGCCGACTTTCGCGATTCGTCCCACGATCTCGTGGCCGGGAACTACCGGATAGATGGTGTTCTGCCATTCATTGCGCGCGGTATGCAGATCAGAATGGCAGACGCCGCAATAAAGAATTTCTAACTGAACGTCGCGCGCGCTGGCTTCGCGGCGCTCAAAAGAGAAGGGCACTAGCGGAGTGTCCGTCGAATGGGCGGCATAGCCGATGGTCTTCTGCCGTTTGATCGCGGATGTGTTTTGGCTTTCGGTGACGGGAGTAGTCGGAGTGGTGGTCATTGATTGCTGATCTCCTATGAGTAGCTTGTTTCGATGCCAGCGAGTGCCCGAGGATTAACGAAACTCGGGAAAAACTTTGGTACTCACTGACAAGGTTGACAATCTTAAACCGTGCAACGTAATCTGAAAAGGTGAGAACCGTTCATTCAATCAACCGCTACATGGCACCGATGGTGATTGCTCAACAGCAATGCCAACTGTGCATGCCTAAGCGCGTGTTTGAAGCGAGCGGTTCGGGGGCAAGAGACTAAAAGCTTTTACCTTCTAATTTTCCGAGCCGCTCAGACAATCTGAGCGGCTTTTCTATTTGGCGGCATTCCAATCAGTAAGGGAGCAGTGACAGTGATCAACGTCGTAGTGCGTTATCCCCATCCGGCAACACTGGTGTATGGCCTGGAAATATTCGCAGTCGGAGTCTGCGCCGTGAGTGGCGCGTTGGCTGCGGCGCGCAAGAAGATGGACATCTTCGGGCTCGTGGTCACGGCGATGGTCAGCGCAGTCGGCGGCGGCACCGTGCGCGATCTGCTTCTCGACCACCGTCCAGTCTTCTGGATCGCCGATGCTACTTTCCTATGGGTAAGCGCGGGCGTGGCTTTGGCAACGGCTGAGTACTCGCGCTTCCGCAGCGTGCCCACGTATTCGCTGACAATGGCCGATGCTCTCGGCCTGGCGCTGTTCACAGTGAGCGGCGCGAAAGTCGCATTGCAGGACGGCGCGCCATTTCTCATCGCGGTCCTGATGGCGACCACTACAGGAGTTGCCGGTGGCGCGATTCGCGATGTCCTCTGCGGCGAGATCCCGCGCATCTTTCGTGGCGAGATCTATGCGACCGTCTCATTGCTGGGTGCCGCCGTATTCGTCGCGATGCAGGGAATGGGCGTGAACACTGCATTAAGTGCTTTGGTCGCAGTCGTCATCATCGTGGGACTGCGCGTGGCGGCGATCCACTGGAACGTGCGATTACAGCCGCACGCCATGTATCAGAAAGCGCAGTGAATAGCGGTGGGAGGGGAGTTACTTCTTCTCCCCCAATATCTCCTCTTCCTCTTTGCCCTGTTGGCTGAGCTTGAGGATCACGCTGTAATCTTCCAGCGTTGAGGTGTCACCGCTCACGGACTTCGTTGTAACAATTTCGCGCAGCAATCGCCGCATGATTTTTCCGCTGCGCGTCTTCGGCAGTGCGGCAACATAATAGATTCTTTCCGGCTTTGCCAGCGCGCCAATTTCTGTTGCCACCCATTGGCGCAGTTCTTCGGTGAGCGCGTCGCCGCCTTGGTATTCCTGCTTGAGCGTGACGAAGCAATGAATGGCTTCGCCTTTGAGTTCATGCGGTGCGCCCACTACCGCTGCTTCCGCAACGGTCTTGTGCCGCACCAGCGACGACTCCACTTCCATAGTGCTGAGCCGATGTCCGGCGACGTTGAGTACGTCATCCACGCGTCCCAGGCACCAGATGTATCCATCTTCGTCAATGGTGGCGGCGTCGCCGGTGAAATATTTTCCCGGATATCGCGACCAGTATCCTGACTTGAACCGCTCGGGATTGTTATAGATGGTGCGCAGCATCGACGGCCACGGCTTGCTCAGGACCAAAAATCCTTTTCCGACTTTCACCGGCTCGCCATTGTCGTCCACGACTTCAGCCATCACTCCGGGCAGCGGACGCGTTGCCGATCCCGGCTTCGCAGGAGTCGCGCCGGGCACTGGCGAGATCATGATGCTGCCCGTCTCCGTTTGCCACCATGTATCCACGATTGGGCAGCGTTCTTTTCCGATCACGCGGTTGTACCAATGCCATGCCGTGGGATTGATGGGCTCGCCCACTGAGCCGAGTAATCGCAGCGATGACAGATCGCGATTGTTGGGCCAATCGTCGCCCTGGCGAATGAATGAGCGGATCGCCGTCGGCGACGTATAGAAAATGTTGACGCGATACTTCTCGATGATCCGCCAGAAGCGGTCAGGCTTTGGCCAATCCGGAGCGCCCTCATAGAGAAGCGTTGTCGCGCCGGCGGCGAGCGGACCATAAACGACATACGAGTGTCCCGTGACCCAGCCGATGTCGGCGGTACACCAGTAGATGTCTTCGTCCTTCAGATCGAAGACCCACTTCATGGTTGCGACCACTTGCGTGAGGTATCCGCCGGTTGAGTGGACCACGCCCTTCGGCTTGCCCGTGGTACCCGATGTGTAGAGGACGTACAGTGGATGTTCGCTGTCCAACTCTTCCGCGGGACAAACCTCTGAGATTCCGGTGGTGAGATCGTCCCACCAGTGATCGCGACCGGACTGCATCTTGGTGAGAGTGCCGGTGCGTTTGTGAACGATCACATTCTTCACTGACGGACATTCGTTGTTCGCCAGCGCGTCATCAACATTTTGCTTGAGCAGGACTTCCTTGCCGCGACGCAAACCGGCGTCGGCTGTGATGACGGCGGCAGCTTCCAGATCATTGATTCGCGTCTTCAACGCCTCCGCGGAAAATCCGCCGAAGACCACGGAATGAATGATGCCGAGCCGCGCACACGCGAGCATCGCGATGGCCGCTTCCGGCGTCATGGGCATGTAGATGATGGAGCGGTCGCCGGATTTCAGTCCGAGTTGTTTGAGCGCGTTGGCGAACTTGCAGACTTTGCGATGCAGTTCCTGATAAGTGAGAATGCGCTGCTCGAAGTTCTCGCCCTCCCAAATGATGGCGGCCTTGTTCTTGCGCCAGGTGGTGAGGTGTCGGTCAAGACAGTTGTATGCCACATTCGTTTTCGCGCCCACAAACCACTTCGCGAACGGCGGATTCGACCAATCGCAAACCTTGTTCCACTTTGCGAACCAATGGATGGCGCCCGCCTGCTCCGCCCAAAACTTATCGGGATCATAGGCCGCAGCTTCATAGAGCGCCTCAAAATCCTGCATGGAGCGGATGGCCGCGTGTTCGCTGAAGTGCTTAGGAGGATTGATTTTTTCGTTTTGTTCCATCTGCTGGTCTTCGCCCCGGTGGGATTTGGTCGGACGGCGAAAATTGTACAGGAAAGAAGTGAGAGACGTTGCGCGGTTGGAACAAACTGTTCGAAATTAACGAAATTTACGAATTCAGGACAGATGCTGATTGCTCTAACAGAGTGACGATTGTGTTCCACAATTGGAACGTAGTGCAAACCGGAGGTTTGAATGAGATGCTTTCTGCAGTTGCGCCTTTGTCGACTCCTTGTTGTGACCACTGGAGGCATGGGACTCCTAATGGGTTCAAGTCTCTTCGCTCAAGAGATTCCGCGAATACCACTGAAGCCAATTGGCGAAAGGATAGTGCAGGGAGAGAGCGCACCGGATTCCGTAATCGGTGCCACTAAATGTGACAATGATGGGAACGTTTATTTCCGCAGAGATAGTGGCGGGCCAAGAGATATAGGGGACATCAAGAAAGTGACTCCGAGGGGAGAACTAAAAGCGACGTTTTCCCTAGCATCGGCTGATGGATTTAAAGTATTCGACGCATACGACTTCGTCGTTGGCGAAAAGGGCGAAGTGTACCAGTTCGTGAATAACGTCGTTGATGATGTAGCAGAGACCTATATTGTGTCGTTCCGGAACGATGGAGCCTTTCAATCGAAAGCAAAGTTGGATCTAGTAATGACGCCCGCCGTCATAGCGGCGCTGCCCGACGATAAATTCTTTGTCACCGGCGAAAGAATCGTGGAGGAGAATGGAATCAACAAAATGCTGCCAGTGACAGCGATTTTTAATCGCACCGGACAACTGGTCAGGAACCTTCAAATAAAAGGCGATATTGAAGCTGAAGTGCTCAAACAGAATGCAAGCCGCCCACCACTAGAAGAGGTCATGACCGGTCAAGTAGGTGTAGCTGAAGACGGAAATGTTTACTTAATGCGGAGGACAGGAAAACCTACGGTCTTCGTCATCTCTGCAACCGGTAAACTTATTCGCAAACTCCAAATAGAGCCTCCCTCTGATTATCCTGAGGTCTGGGCGATGAAAGTAGCTAAATACGATCGGCTGATTCTCGAATTCGGAAGGCGCGCGAGTGACGGGTCGTCGACTGTCTTTTCGCTCATTGATGCCACAACCGGAAAGAGATTGATCGATTACACTGCGGGTAAGGATGCCGGTGGCATCTTTGGTTGCTATTCGCCAAATGCATTCACATTCCTATCCGGGACAAAGCAGAACCAATTGGCAATTAAGGAAGTAAAGCCGCAGTAAAAGCGAACCCATCGCCATCCTTCCTAAGAGCCCGCTTCCTTTTTACGCCTGAATATGCGATTCCAGGAAGTAAAGGTCCTTATCCGCCTGGCGCACAATCTCAGTGAAGACGTCAGCGGTGGCTTTGTCTCCCAGCTCATCGGTTTCGTCGATAGACTCTCTGCACGCATTAGAGAAAGTCGCGAGACGGTCGGATAGGGCGCGCACGTGGTCCATGCCCTTGACGGCATCGAGTTCGTATTCTTCGATCTGTGAGTTCGCCGCGGCTTGTCGCACGGTGCCGTTGGCGCGTCCGCCCAATGCGGTGGCGCGCTCGGCGATCAGATCGACAGCGTCTTCCAGGTGTTCGGCGATCTCGTCGAACAGGAGATGAAGCTGGTAGAAATCATTTCCCTTTACGTTCCAGTGCGCAAACTTGGTTTGCGTCTGCATGTCGAGTGCGTCTGCCAAACGCAGATTCAGGATGGCAATGATTCGTTCTCTGCTCTCATCTTCAATATCAATGCGGGTTTCAAATGTTCGCTGTTCGGCGTGCTTTACCGAACCTGCTTTGAATGAACGTACCTCAGCTTGTTTCGCCATGATGTTTCTCTCCTATGCGAAGTTTGGATGAGAAAAAGCGGCAGCAGGTTCCGGCAGCTATTTCACTGCCGTGATCGCCTGCTTGAGCACCG
Organism: Acidobacteriaceae bacterium; assembly: GCA_025462925.1. GTDB lineage: Bacteria > Acidobacteriota > Terriglobia > Terriglobales > Acidobacteriaceae > JAICLA01. The sequence continues at coordinate 1,213 of JAOAPL010000063.1, read as the reverse complement.
AGGTGAGTTGAGCGGGATCGCTAATGGGCGGCTGGCATGCGAATCCGGAGCAGATGATGGCGACGGACTTGCCTAGCTTCAGTGCGGGAAGATTGGGGATGGTCTCTGCTAACGCTGGCGGAAGATTTTGCGCGACTGCCTGGCCTTCGCGCAAGTGGAGCACAGCTTTGTTCAACGCGAACGGCGCAACCGCCGCGGCGTAGAGTTCGTTCGCCAAGGTGTCTTCGCCGACCACCACCACCTGGATCTCCGGTGTGAGATACAGACGCAAGCCGATACCGAATGTCGCGGCAAAGATGCCGAAGTGGTCCACCACTCCGGCGAAGGCTTCGAGCGTGTCTTCAGCTTTGTCTTTGTAAGCGGCATATTGCGTGTAGCCGTAGACGCGCATCAACGCGATGATGGCGGCGGAATTTCCCGCGGGCGTCGGCGAATCCTGCAGCGGCTTGCGACGCGCGGTGAGCGCGCCAAGCAATCCGGTGGGATCGGCGCTAGTGTCCATGTCGAAAAAGCCGCCAGCGGTCTCGTCATAAAAGCGCCGGATCATCGCGTCCGTGATGGCGCGCGCGAAATTGAAATACGTAAGATCGGAAGTGGACTCATAAGCGTCAAGGCAGGCGATCGCCGTGAATGCGTAGTCGTCGAGCATGCCGGGGATGGCGCGCTTCGCGGCCTTCGGATCAGAGTATGCGATGACGTGGCCCAGCCGCGCAGCTTCCGGATTCCAGGCTTCTGCGAGAATGCGGTCAAGCGATTTCAGCGCGAAGCGGCGGGCGTCATCATTGTGTAGTACGCGCGCGGCCTCGAGGTAGGCAGAGATCAAAAGCGCATTCCAGTTGACGTAAACCGTTTTGTCCACGTAAGGCGTAGGGCGTTCCAGCCGCGCGGCGTACATCTTCCTGCGGGTGGATGCGAGCATCGCGAAAACATCGTCCTCAGTTTTTCCGAACTGAGTCGCAATCTCGTCCATGCCCTTCGCTACAAACAAAACATTCTTCTGCGGGTTGTGGTGCATCTCGCCGACTTCGCCGATGTCATAGTACGCAGCCGCGATTTGCAGTTCTTCAGGCGTGAGCACAGCGCGGGCTTCTTCGAGTGTCCAGGTGAAGTAATCGCCGTCGTCGTCCATGGAGAGATCGGCGTCCTGCGAGCCGTAGAATCCGCCGTGTTGGCGGTCGCTGAGCCACTCGTCCACCCAGCGGATGATGTCATT
>JAOAPL010000009.1 GCA_025462925.1 Acidobacteriaceae bacterium | reverse complement strand
TATTCCGAGCACCAGTTCGCCCATGCCCATACTGTCATGTCCCTCCTGTAAGTGTTCCGCCATCGGCGGGGGCCCGTCGGGCCCGTACAGTATGGGCGATTTGTAGTCCGCCATCATGTGGTCGAGGATATGGCAATGGAAAACCCAGTTTCCCGCCCTCTCTGGCTCCCACGTCATATCAAAGGTATGCCCAGGCTCAACGGATTGCGTTACAACCGTCAGCCGCTCTACCGTTGAAAGGGAGTGCTCGGTTTCGCCGTCGCCCATAGCATCCACGTGAAAATAGAAGCCGTGCAGGTGCATCGGGTGATCGAGTGGGGTTGCATTTACAATTCGCCAGTGCTCCGGTCGACCGAGTTGCGCATGCAGCCGCTCTGTATACGGCCAAGACTTGCCATTGATCGCAAGTGCGGCTTCGAATCTCGGATCGAACAAGTGCTTGGCCCAAAGCTGAATCACGAAGACCCGGTCGTTGGCGCTGGCTTCTGAAGAATCGACAATGAAGGCGCCCGACATTGTGCTTTCCGCGTCAGGCCGGCTTTCGATGCTGTTCGGGGAAGTGGATGCCCAATAAAGATAGCTGCCGGGTTCACCGGCTGCGAAACGTACCTCTTTCGTCTCGCCAGGCGCGAGCTGCATGGGATCGTCGGGTTTGCCCGGATGCTGGTGGAGGCCGTGAACAAAAGCAGCTGTGGCCAGAAGATTGTGGACTGACGCACGAAGCTCGGTCCCTTGCGGAACGCGGATCAGCGGCCCCGGCATTTGCGGCCCTTGTCCAGCTTCAGCGAACGAATAGACGTCAATGGCGCGAGCATCGGGCGCGTCGGGATGCCATATCCCCTCGCGCAATTCCAAATGCAAGGTGAGGACGCCCGAGTCGATCCGGCCCGCAGGCGCTCGGTTATCATTGGCCAGAATGTTGGGCAGGGTGCGATTGTCGGCGAAACAGCAAAGAGCTGAGAGGCAGATCGCAGTGAAGAAAACAAACCGAGCGATCAGCCGACAACAGGGCAGACTGCTCTCATCTTCGCCGAAATGGCAGCGGATCATATGTGTCTCCTTTGAAACTTTGCGGGGGAGAACGCTTCGTGACGATTCTGAGTGTAGTCTCCTGTGCAGCTCAACACACTTCAATTCTCAGGAATCATTGCGCTTTACGAAGCGGCGAACGTCGCCAGCCCATACTCTGGCGAGTTCTCCCTGAAGCAGTGAACCTAACACCAACAAAATAACGAGCAGCGACCCAGCCGCGAAGAAACGGACAACGAACCGAAGCGCATAAAGAATTGTTGTCTCCACTAACGATGGTCGTGAGCGCAGGTTCCTGCTAGAGTCACCGCGCTCGTACAAAAGCCCCTGAAACTATGCTCACATGAATTCGAGATCCAGGGGAATCCCTCGAAAGTTGCAGTCTCGATGGGAAAGAGCTGTTCAACTGCGAAAAGAAACTCGCTTGAGTTGGAAGTGCGGTCAGTCTTTCTTTCGCGTATTCGTCCGCCTTTGCAGGCGCTCCACGGCTCGAATATCCTTTTTGACGCATTGAGCCCCGAGGTTTTCCCGCAATCGCTCGGAGAATGTGTTTTAAAACCTATTTCGTATTCTTTTGACTTGATTCGGTATACTTCGACTTGCTACCTTTCATTTCGTTTCCAAACTGGAGGGAGAATGCGGAGTGCGCAACAGGTCCATATCATGATTGCGATCACGCTCAATCTGCTCGTGTTAATTGCCGCACCCGCGCAGGACGCCGGTAGTCCCCAGAGAAACGAAACGCAGGGCCAGATCGCTTATAGACCCGTTCAAGATGCCGAACAGAAGAAAACCTTGCTGCTGAAGGATTTCACGCCGATATCGATGTTGCACGCTCCAGCGCACAATATTGATCGCGCGAAGTATTACGTTATCGACGTGCATAACCACGTCAATGATGCCCAGAGGATCGAAGAACACATGCCGCCACAGCGTGTGGTTGAGATCATGGATAAGACTAACGTCAAGACAGTAGTGATTCTCACCGGAATGTGGGGTGACAGGCTGCAGAAGGTGATCGACGAGATGGTCAGGCCATACCCCGGCCGTTTCATAGTTTTTACCCAGATTGATTGGAGCAAGATTGACGACCCGAACTTCAGTGGAGCGATGGTCCTGCAGATCCGTGACGCTGTCCGCCGAGGCGCACGGGGCCTAAAGGTGCTGAAGGACCTCGGACTTGGCGTTCGCGATAAATCGGGAAAGCTAGTGGCCGTGGATGACCCACGCCTGGATCCCATATGGGAAGAATGTGGCCGACTAGGAGTTCCTGTATCGCTTCACGTCAGCGATCCCGAAGCTTTTTTCCATCCCATCGACAATACGAACGAACGTTATGAAGAGCTGATCGAGCATCCCGACTGGAGTTTTTACGGACCGCAATTTCCCAGCAAGGAGTCCATTCTGGCCGCCCGCGACCGCATGTTCGCCATGCATCCTCATACAACGTTCGTCGCACTGCACCTAGCCAACTGGCCGGAGAACCTGGATTACGTTTCGAAGATGCTGGATGCGAATCCCAACGTGCTGGTCGAATTCGGTGCGCGCGAAGCCGAGTTGGGCCGACAGCCACGCCGGGCGCGCGAGTTTTTTCTGAAATATCAAGACCGGATCATGTTCGGCACTGACAACGGCATGGACGAAGAAATGTACCGCAATCATTTCCGCTGGCTGGAGACGTCCGACGAATATTTTGATTACTGGGGCTATCCCGCCCAGGGGCGGTGGAAAATATATGGCATGGAACTACCTGACACGGTGTTGGAGAAGGTTTACCACTTGAACGCTGAAAGAGTTTTTCGCCAGTTCAAAGAACGTACAACTGCGGGAGGCACTGTGCAATGAATTCTCACAACTGTGTTGTTAAAGCCGCGTCTCTCATGCTTGTTGTGGGGGGAATCCTGCTGAACCCCGGCTGCTCCCGACAGACTGGCAAATCGCCAGTTGGGGCGCGTCCATCCGACATTCAGGTGACCGTCAGCCGGGACGGCCCCGCGATCGTGCGGACCGCACTAGCGGAATTCCAGGTATTGCCATCGGGTTACGTCGAAGGTTTTCTCTGGAAGGACGGAACCAAGCTCACGTTGGATGATCCTCACTCTTCTGTGCAGCGCGGAAATGATTACCTGATTTCAGGCGGCAAGCAGATCAGGTTTGCTCTGGATTTCTCTCAAGCCCAGGTACTCGAGGCGGAAGGGAAATTGGGACGCGGAAAGCGTATTGAGATCCCCGCACGCGCTCAAGACCGTGGGAGTGATATTCAGCGAATGCTCGTATTAGAAGCGTATGACGACCTGCCAAATATATTGCTAACTACCGTGCAGTTCCGCAATGCCGGCAACTCCGATCTCAAAATCGACCAGATTGTTTCGCAATCACACACATTAAATGCCGCCCAATCTACGGCTAAAGTTCCTGCTTACGACATGTGGTCCTTTCACGGTTCGAGTGAGGAGTGGGGGAAAGATGACGTTGTCAAAATTTCCAAAGGCTTCTCGCAAGCAAACGTGATGGGAGAGATCCAGCGAGGCGGTTATGGCGGCGGGATTCCGGTGGTAGCGTTCTGGACGGCGTCCGTGGGGGAAGCTATCGGGCACGTTGAGACGCTTCCAATAACAGTCTCTGTGCCGGTCAAGGTGGCGAAGGATGGCCGGGTGACCGCATCTGTGACCATCCCGGCCAAAACGACTCTCAAGCCGGGTGAAAGCTATGCGACTCCTCGAACTTTTCTTGCGGTGTACGCAGGCGACTACTATGAGCCGCTGCGCACTTGGTCATTGTTATTAGCGAAAGAAGGATGGACGCTTCCGAAGCCCTCGAACGAGGCTTATAACGTAAGCTGGTGTGGGTGGGGCTACGAATTCAACGTCACGCCTGCTGAGATGACCGGCACGATTCCCAAGCTGAAGGAGTTCAACATCAAATGGGCCACACTGGACGATCGCTGGTTTGACGCGTACGGGGACTGGAACCCGCGCTCGGACACGTTTCCCGGAGATTCGATCAGGAAGATGGCCGACGATTTCCATAAACAGGGCGAACTGGTACAGCTCTGGTGGCTGCCGCTCGGCGTGGAAGATGGCCAGGGCAAGTGGGAATCGCACAAATACCTGGTTTCAAAAGTCGCGCAGGAGCACCCCGATTGGCTGATTCTTGACGAAAATGGCAAGCATGCGCGCATAACTCGCGACCTGGCGGCGCTGTGTCCCGCGGTTCCCGAGGTGCAAAACTATTACAAGAAGCTCACCGAGAGATTCATCCGCGACTGGGGATTCGATGGCAGCAAGCTGGACAATATCTATACTGTTCCCGCCTGCTATAACCCAGCGCATCATCATAAGTCCCCTCAGGATTCAGTGAACGCGATGAGTGAGGTTTACAAGACCATTTTTCAAACCACACGCGCGATCAAGCCGGAGAGTGTCACGCAATCGTGTCCCTGCGGAACCCCACCGTCGCTGGCCTGGTTGCCGTTCATGGATCAAGCGGTTACGGCTGATCCGGTTGGCGCCATGCAAGTCCGCCGGCGTATCAAGATGTATAAGGCGCTACTCGGACCCGAAGCCGCCGTTTATGGTGACCACGTAGAGCTGTCGGCCATGACGAGAGTTGGTAATTCATGGACTGAGCACGGCACCGATTTTGCTTCCACCATTGGTGCGGGCGGTGTGGTGGGGACGAAGTTTGTGTGGCCCGATTCCAATCCCAAGTTCAAACCGGTGACGCTAACGCCGGAGAAGGAAGAGCACTGGAAGAAATGGATTGGAATTTACAACCAGAAAATGCTCTCGAAGGGAACTTTTCGGAACTTGTACGTCTACGGCTACGATCTGCCAGAAGGCTATGCAATTGAGAAAGACGGGAAAATGTACTACGCCTTTTTCACGCAGGATCTGTCCAAAACTTGGAAGGGAAGAGTCGAGTTGCGAGGGCTGCCTGCAGGGACGTATCACGTCGTCGATTACGCGGGCGGGAAAGATCTTGGGACGATCGAAGCTAGCGGGGAAAAAGCGCCTGAGCTGGCAACAGAATTCCAAGGCGATTTGCTGCTGGAGGTCAGCAGATAGGGAACTTTCGCGACAAAGGTAAAACTATCGTTCCGCATGTTCGCGCCAGAACTGTTCTTGGTATTTTCGATCGCGGAAGGCTTCCGTGCCCCCGGCTCGCGTGGTTGAGAAGGCACCGGCCAGGTTGCCAGATGAAAGGCACGCAGCCATATCAGCTCCGCGAACGTATTGCGACAGGAATCCTGCGTCGAAACTGTCGCCTGCTCCCACAGAATCCACCGGCGTTACCTTTATCGATTTGCTGGAGAAACGTTCGCCTCCGCGCTGCGCGACGGCTCCGGCCGCGCCCATCTTGACTACCAGGAGTGGAACGAGGTTCGCGAAGTGTGCGATGGCCTCATCAAGATGGTCCGTGTCGGCAATCTTTTTAATTTCCCGTTCATTCGGGAGAAAGACATCGACACACCTCAGTGTTTCCATGATCTCTTTAGGCCAACGGTCGTCGGGGTCGTCGTTGGTGTCGAGCGAAAGGGTCAGCCCGGCGCGTTTCAAGATTTCAAATAACTTGGGTACATCAGGCCGCAACGCACGTTGCAGGTAATAAGAAGACAGGTGAAAGTGTCGTGCCGAACCGAGATAGTCTAGGTCCAAATCTGCAAGTCGTAGCTCGAAGCTGGTGCCGGGGTAAGTCAGTATGTTGCGCCCGCCCTCCCGGGCCAGGATGACGGTCAGTCCGGTGATTGCTCCCTTAACTTGACATGTCCTGGAAACGTCGACTCCGGATTCAGCGAGTCTTTCCAGAGCGATCTTACCTAGTGCATCATCTCCAATCCGGGAAATGAAACCTACCTTGCAGCCAATGGCCGCGAGGTTGTGGGCGACGATGGCCGACGAGCTGCCGAGCGTCAGGGCCATGCGATCGGCGAGCAGTTCGCGCTCGTGTGGAAGTTCTGCTGGAAGTCCGTACAGAACCAGATCAAGATTGAGTTCACCAGCTATGGTGACATCAAATTGTGGCATGCTGCGGATTGTCCTCGTCCTTGAGCATGACCACACGGCTCAGATTGCGTGGTGCATCAGGATTGAGCCCCTTCTTGAGGCCCGTATAAAGAGCCAGGAGTTGTGGAACAAAGACGTAGGCAGCCGCCCAAACCAGCTCTGGCAGTTCGAAAGAAATTTCCACGAACAAATCAGCTGCCGCGTGGGCGCGTGGCTCGGCTTTTGGGGCGACGGCGATTGTCGTCCCCCCGAGAGCTTTGATTTCTTCCAGCACCTCAAGTTCGGGCTGGTAACTCGCCTGCGAAAGTAAAAAGATCACGAGTGTTTCTGGCCGCACGATCGATTTGGGGCCGTGCCGAAATTCTAAAGTATGGAAGGACTGCCCATAGGAGCAGGACATTTCCGTCAATTTGAGGGCGGACTCACAGGCTAAGCCATAAAACGGACCCTGCCCGAGACAGACGTAGTCTTCAAATTTCTTACCTGTAACAAAGCGCTTTACGCGTTCTGGCAGGCTGGCGAACGCTGTCTCTGCGGCAAGCGGAAGCTTACGCAATGAATCGGCGAATTGTCCATTGCGGGCTACGCACGCCGCTAGATATTGCAACGCCAGCAGCATGGAGGTAAAGGAACGTGTCATTACGGTACTCTGCTCATCCGCCGGCGGAAGCAAGATCGTGGTAGTTGCCGCTCGCTCCAGAGGCTGTCCGGGTGCGCACGAGATCGCGATTGCCGGTATTTTCCGGCTGCGAAAGAACTCGGCCGCCTTGACGACCTCCGACGTTTTTCCGGAGCGGGAAATCAGCACAGCAACCAGATTGTCTGAAGCAGCCAGCAAGAGGTCAGGATAAAGAAGAATTTCGGAAGCAGGCACCGCCCGCGCCCTGCGGCCGGTGATCGCGGTCCAGCTGGCGGCGGCGCTGAGCCCGATGTAATAGCTTGATCCGCAACCGACGAAGAGCCACTCCGATGTGCTGCTAAATCGCCCCACGATCTCCTGTAGTTTGCCGCTGGCGTGCAGGTCGGCGAGGCACGTTTCCCAGCATTGCGGCTGCGAAAGGATCTCAGCAAGCGTGTGTGCGCCTGCACCGAGATAGCTGCTTCCGTCAGCGCTACTAAACAAGGGTCACCTCAATTCCGGCCTTCTGCAGCTTTTTTACGTCGGATTTGGGGGCTGCGCGATCCGTGATTACACGATGCAAAGCGCTGGGCGGCACGATCAGCGAAAGGCTGCGGCGTCCGAACTTGCTGGCATCGCAGACCGCCACTACCATCTTCGAAACGTCTACCATCACCCGGTTCACCTTCGCCTCAAGAATATTTGGGGTGCTCAAGCCGTATTGAACATCGAAGCCATCCACTCCCAGGAACAGAATGTCCGCGTTCAGGCGTCGCAGCGTGTCTTCGGCAATCGGCCCCACCAGAGAGAATGAATTCTTTCGCAAAGTACCACCCGTCAGGATTACTTCAAGATCTGTGCCCGCCAACTCAGCAGCGATATTGACAGAATTCGTAACCACCGTCAGGTTATGAAACCTTCGCAACGCGCGCGCGATTGCCGTGGTGGTTGATCCCGAGTCGAGCACCACGACCTGACCTTCGTTGGCCATAGCTGCCGCGGCCTGGGCGATCCGATGTTTCTCTTTGCGATGCAGCTGCTCCTTCTCGCGCAGTGTGGGATCGGCAAGTGCAGTTTCGCGTGATGGCAGAGCGCCGCCATGAGTCCGATGAACCAGGCCATGCGCGTGCAGGATCTCGAGGTCCTTGCGGATAGTGACCTCGGAGGTGTCGAACTGGTGCGCGAGTTCGCCCACCAGGACGCGACCCTCCCGATTCACGGATTCCAGAATGGCGCGGCGACGCTCTTCGTTCAGCATGATGGCGGATACGCGAATTCTCGCGCTTGTGTTTCGCTATTTCTTTTTATAGCGTTTTCTTTCGTTTGTCCATTAAATTGAAACCCAGCTAACTGCCTATAACTGTCTACGCGCATGAGGGGGCAGAGCGCGGCTCGGGCAAGCAGCCGCAATATAACGGTTCTTGAGTTTCTGCTTGACAATCGATGTGACCGCAACTAAAAGTGTACAAACGAAACAATGTGAAAGTCCCCGATTGTTATTGAGATAAGCTGCCGCAAGGAGCTCGCCATGAATACGTCTCACGTAAGGCGCCTATTCCTCCCAGTTCTTGTTGGCGCGAGTTTGCTTTTATCTGGTTCCGCTTCGGCTCAGACGAGTTACACCGCGCAAATCCGGGGAACGGTCATCGATCAGAGCGGTGCGGTCGTGCAGAATGCGAAGGTTACGATCACCAATGTCGGCACGAACATCAGCACTACTGCGAAGACGGACTCCAAGGGCTTGTATCTACTGACGGGACTCCGGCCGGATACATACTTCCTTCGAGCCGAGGCGCAAGGCTTTCGCGTGCAGGAAAAGCAGAATGTGATTTTGCAGGTGGATCAGCAGACTACTATCGATTTCACACTCGGCCCAGCCGGATTGGCGACCACCATTGAGGTGACTCAGGCAGCTCTGTTACTCGATACGGAAAGCGCGAACCTGGGCACTGATGTCACGAATGAATATGTACGCGATATTCCGCTCTACAATCGCAGCATTTTTGGATTGGTGTTCTTAGCGGGTGGAGTGACCGAGACTACGGGCGCCGGCATTCAGGATAATTACCCAAGCGGTACGAATTTTGTTTCCAATGGTCAGCGCAACGCCACTGCGGAAGTGCGCCTCGACGGCAGTCCGATCAGCGCTCCCGAGCAGGGGGAAGGCGGCAACAGCAACGTATATTACCAGCCGTCGGTCGAGATCGTGCAGGAATTCAAACTCCAGAACAACAGCTTTTCCTCCGAGTTCGGAAACAATGGCGGCACAGTCATGAACGTTGTCCTCAAGCAGGGCACCAACAATTTTCATGGCAGCGGGTGGTGGTATGGCCAGCGCTCGGCATTCGATGCTCGAGATTACTTCAATCCTGGACCAAAGCCTGACCACCTGCGGGACCAATATGGCTTTGCGTTGGGCGGCCCAATCAAGCAGAATAAGACATTCTTTTTTCTCGATTTCGAAAAGGTTCGCGCGCAAGACCCTGTGAATCTGGAAGGAATTGTTCCAACAGATCTAGAGCGCACAGGTGATTTTTCGCAGAGCCAGACGAATCTTGTCGATCCAAATGATCCCAATACCATTGGCGCTGGAATCTACGACCCATGTGTGCCAAACACTAATCCTTGTCAGCGAGTACAGTTCTCCGACAATGGGACACTCAACAAGATCCCAGCTGCTCGGATTGATCCAGTTGGCCAGAACATTCTTAATCTCTATCCACACGCGAACATCCCTAATGCCGCTTTTGGCGATCCCAACTGGCGTGCCGTGACCTTGAGCACCGCTCCGGGCTGGCAATTCGACGTCAAGCTGGATCATCAGATTACTGATAAACAAAAAGTTGCTGGGCGCTACAGCCGGCACCACGACGTATACACCGTCCCCACCATTATCGGCAGCGACCAGGGTGACGGCGTTATCTATACGACCACGGTGCAGAATGCAGGTTTTGAGCACAATTGGATGATCACTCCCGCGATCTTGTGGAGTAGCCGGCTAAGCGTGGATCGGGTGCATGCGCCAGGCGAGACCAATAATTATCCAACATTAAATGATATTGGCCTCTCGCCAATGTTGGCCGTAAACGGACTTACGCGCGCTCCCAGCATTAACGTAGATGCGGGGTTCCTATCGCTCTTCACCCAGTGTTGCGTCGACACGCACTTTGCCCACACGCTCACGAGCTACTCTTCAGGTGTGCAATGGGTGAAGGGATCACATGTCCTTAAGTTCGGTGGCGAGCAACGGGTATTCCTCAACAACTTTTGGCAGCCCAATTACCCGACCGGCACATTCGATTTTTCCCGGGATGTGACCACTTCTCAACCCAACGCAGGTCTGGGAGACGTGAACCAAGGCAATCCGTTCGCGACTATCCTGACGGGATTTGCTTATGGTGGGCAAATCAACATTGTCCCGGCGGTGGCGGACAAATCCAAGGAAACAGCGTTCTACTTCCAGGATGACTGGAAGGTGACGCCAAAGCTAACTGTCAACGCAGGTTTGCGCTACGAATGGAGTACCCCATATTCGGAGCGCTTCAATCGCCTGCAGTTTAGCAATTTCACAGGCGACACGGGCATCACCATTCCAGTGGATCGTGATCAGACCGGCCAATTCCCTCAATTAGGACAGTTAGGCAGCATATTGGGTACGACTGTCTTTCCCACTTCCAGCCGTCGTAACTCATCCGTGGATCGAAACAACTTTGCGCCGCGTCTCGGTTTTGCCTATCAACTTGCGCCTAACACCGTGCTGCGAGGTGGCGCAGGAATTTTCTATGGGATGAACGTGGCCACGAATTTCCAGTATGCGGGTCCTGCGTTTCAGAAGTCAGCCAACATCAATTTCACAGTAGACAACTTCGCCAGCCAGAACGCGACCTTAACCAATCCTTTCCCGACCGGATTGTCGCAGTCGCAGGGAACCAAGTACGGATCACTCGCGCAATGGGGCTTTGGCAATCCCAGCGATCTGGACACCGGCAGCGCGCGCAATGCAGAAATTTACCAATGGAATTTGGGAATTCAGCACTTGCTGCCAGGGCAGATCGTCATAGGCGTGGACTACTCGGCGAACCGAAGTACGCACCTGCCGTGGGCAGGGACGGGGTTAGATTTTAACGGTGTCTCTACCCGTAATCGTAATTTCCTTTCCTCTGGTGTTCGCGATTTACTTGTGAACTCGCTAAACCCGTCGCATGATCCTAATGACAACAGTGTGTCGGATTACCTGAACACGCCGGTGAACAATCCATTGCAGTGCTTCTTCACAACGGTGGCATCACCGGCTTCATATTGCCCATCGACCCCAGTGTTTAGTCAAGCCGATATCGCTGACTCGGTCTATGCTCTCGACCAAATTCCGCAGATCAACCTGCTGCGGCCCTTTCCTCAATTCGACGGCTCTTTCGAGGGACTCCCCAAGCTGATCGCGACATCCTGGTACAACTCGTTGCAGATCCGCTTCCAAAAACGTACCAACCACTATGTCAGCATCGAAGGGAACTATACGTTTTCCAAAGCTACGGACAATTCTTCGTCCGGGCGAAATGCCTGGCTGGGCAACTTGTTTCTGGATAACCCGCAGGTGCTCGACAATCTGAAGGCCGAGCATGGAATCAGTTCCAACGATGCCACGCACCGCTTAGCGACTGCCTTCATTGTGGACCTTCCCGTCGGACGTGGTCGCTGGCTCGGAACGGACATGAACCGTGTGCTGGACGGCATTGTAGGTGGGTGGTCCCTATACAGCTTTCTCACAATCCAGAGTGGACAGCCAATCGCGATTGCCATGGCCAATCCGCGTCTGGCCGATGGCAATCAACGACCGAACGTCATCTGTCCGCAGGTGACGACCGGTATCGGCTACCGCGACGCGGCGCGCACTGGGCAGCCATGGTTGAACGACGCTTGCTTTGCCGATCCTGGCGACAACATTCCCGGCAATGCGCCACGCCATTTCTCGCAATTGCGGGGAGACGGGATTCGCAACCTTGATCTTTCGCTTTCCAAAGAGTTCAAAATCACAGAAGGCATGCAACTGCAAGTCCGGGCTGAAATGTTCAACGCCGCCAACCATCAGCGTTTCGCATTTCTCGATGGAGCATTCGGAAACGACACCTTCGGAACCGTAAGCTCGACCACCGGGAACTTCCGCAAAATGCAGTTTGGCGCGCGCTTTCAGTTCTAGCTTTCCGCAGAGTGAGCAAAGAGTCATAACTGTCGATCCCAATGATTTCCGGGAGGGAATTAGTGCGCACCAGGACCGCATTGTTGTTTGCAATTGTTTTTTGCATTGCTGCAAGCGCGGCGAACTCTGAGAAAGTAGGCGATCAGGACTGGACAAACTACGTCCGGATCGCTGCTTATTCCTTAACCAATAACAACGCCGAGAAGATCGTCAACAGCGCAGCAGCTGGCCACGTCTTCGGGATCGAGGTGGATAACGACATCACCGGGCGCTATGAAAGTTTCCTCGACCCGACCGAAAAGCTGAAGGCGATTCAAGCTGTTGCTGCGAAGGCACACCGCGTTGGTAACCATGCATTTGTGTACATCGCGGGGACAGAATGCATCACTGCCAATGCGGCCGATGTGCGGCATACCTTGGCCAAAGATCATCCTGACTGGCTACAACGCAAAGTGACCGGAGAACCGGCAATCTTTGGGGGAGGCTCGGCGTTTTGGATCAAGAAGGGCGACGAGGACGTTTGGATCAGTCCCTTCGCAACCGAGTGGCGCACGCTGTACATGCAGCGGGTGCGCCAGATCGCGGCAACCGGAATCGACGGGATCTACGTGGATATTCCGTACTGGATGACTCATTTCGATGGATGGGAAGATTCCTGGGCGAGCTTTGACGATTACACGGTGGCAGCGTTTAAGAAAGAGACCGGACTGGACTCACGGCGCGACCTGAAGCTCGGCGACTTTGCTGATGAGAATTTCCGTAAGTGGGTGAACTTTCGTATCCGTGCGTTAACCGATTTCGTTGCCGAAATCGATCGTAATGCGAAGGCAATCAACCCGAGAATCAAAACGATCCCGGAAATCTACCCAGGCATTGAGCAGGAAGCGGCGCGCGTGGGAGCGGATGTGTACCAGATGTACCCTGTCGTGGACGCCATTGCTCATGAGTATGAATTTGGCGGCGGCGACCATATGGCCTCATCAAGAACCCCTCTCGATTGGTTTAAGTACCAGGTGGGCATGTATTCTTTCCGCGCCTTTGCCGAAGGCAAGGCCACTTGGATGCTGAATTATTCCTGGGACGGAGACAAGCACGTCGATCCGCGAGAATCCATGAAGAATCTCGCGATGTCGGAGATCATGGCAGGTGCAAACTTCTGGGATGCCCGAGGACATATGATGTCGGGATCAAACGATCTGCCGACCCGGAGCGAAATCCTCAAGTGGATCAAGGAACACGAGAAGACATTTTATAGCCCGCGGCAGCCAATTGATCCAATCGGAATCTATTTTTCTCCGGCCACGCGAAACTATTTCGCGGAAGAGTTTTTACAATCTTATCGGGGTGTCCTGATTCTTTTGCTGCAAAAGCACTGGGAGTTTCAGGTCGTTACTCCTCGCACCCTCTCAGAATTTCGGGGCCGGACGCTAGTGCTGCCGGACGTGCGCATTTTGGACGATGATGAACGAAAATGGATGGCTCAATTTGCCGTGACTCACACCTTGGTGGTGACTGGCCATGACGCCACGGCATTAGGGGCACGCGCCAACGTCGTTCGCTTTTCAGATTCTCCAGGCAAAGCATATTTGGCCGCATTGGAAAAAGACTTTGCCGGCGCCTCGCCAGAGACACAGAGGGAATTCCTGCAAGCATTGGAGCAGAATGCGACATTGAAGATCAGCGCCTCACCTTGGCTGGCCACGGACATCGCGCGCGTCAACGGAAAACCGCATGTGTTCTTCGCCAATTTCAAAGGTCTGCGCCCCAAGGTGAATGCCGTGCAGAGTCCCGAAACCGGCGCCACCATTAAGGTGCAGGGAAGGGGCAGAGGCTTTTTCCTGCCATTTCTTGGCGCTGTACAGCAATTAGTCGGTGAATGGGATGGAGTCGAAACAACTTATAAACTGCCCCCAATCCACAAAGGCGGCGTGGCCTGGGTTGTGAGCCCTGAAGAGAACTAATTCAACGCGCTTTGGAAATCGAGCGTTTTCTGTATTCCCCACGTCCGGTGCCATTCTTCTATTGCGGTTACGAAAATAGAACGGGAGTGAGACGCGGGCGGATTGCCATGAAACTCGACCATTATTATGGGATGTTATGTTTATTACCGGGTGTTCCCTTTGCGGAGCGCCCTAACAAATCAGAAACAGCAATCCCCGCAATAATCATCCAGATTAAGTTGCTCTTGGCTGCGGAATCCCGCACGACCAGGCTCATCCTCGGCTCAAACAGAAATCCAGCAAAGATAAGCGCGGCGGCAATAGTGCCCACCAACCCCGCTAGAGTTCCGAAGCGGATCGCGACGAAAATAACCATCGCAAGGAAGAGGAATGGCAAGAATGTTCGCAATGAACTTCTATGAAGTAGAGTCAATGCGGCAGCCGACGTGATACACAGGCCAGCTCCGAACGACGATGACAGCAAACGTCTCACCTCGCTACAGACCTCAATTCAGAGTGGGTTCATCACTCCACGGCCACACCCTGCCCAGAGCTTGGTTGCTGCTCGTCCAGAAAGCGAACCAGCGTCCATCAGAAGCATCATCTGCTCAGGATTCTCCTCTTCCCGAACTGGTTCACAAACCACGTACTCAGACTGACGACGACGGCTTCCATGATTGTGCCTCCGCGCGTCTTTTTTTATGTGCAAGGAAGGTTCCAAATCCCTCACTTCGTAAACCGTTTTGCGGGCAAATAGTTGCGGTTGTAAGGTAGATTGAGTGCTTGGAAAGTTTTTCAAAGGCTGGAAAGTTTTTCTGCAACGTGGCCTGTGTTCTGCAGGTACGAGTTTCCTGACTTAATCGCTTCGTGCACGCCTTATTGCACCAATCCACGTGCAAAAAGCGGCAACGACCTGTGAGATCCACGCGATTGTGGCTGGTTTTTGGCGGTTCGTCAGGCTGAGACTGCTGAAGGAGCCAACAACCTCCTGCTCATCAGGCGAAACTCTTGGTGCGTAGTTCACTCAAATGATACGAGCCATAGCCACCTGACCAACTGCTCCCACCCTTCAGGCTAGCGAGGGCGCCCTGGCTGCAATTTTCCTGTTGATCTTCTTAAATGCATCTTCCGCCCTGCGCAGCGCCTCGTCCACATTGGCGCAGATGTTCTCCCGTCCAACCACGTCCTCGAATTCCACCTGATGTATCAGTTGCGCTGGCTGTTCACGCGCGCCGCACAGTATCAACGTCCGCCCGGAGGCGTGCAGTTGCCTCGCGGCTTCTTCCAGGGCAAACAGACCGGTGGCATCAATCGCGGTCATGTTGCGCAGGCGGATGATAACCACTGGGGGGAGCGCGGGCAGGTTCTCCGTAATCGCGGAAAGTTTGTCGGTCGCGCCGAACAGGAAGGGCCCATGAATGCGAAAAATGGTTGCGTAGCAAGGAATGTCCTTGTCCTGCAGGATGTGGATGCGGCCATCTTCGATGTAGTCGTCGGTCACCTGCGACACCGTCGTTGTGTTCGCGACGCGTGTAATAAAGAGCAGTGCCGCCAGGATCATCCCCGCCTCAACCGCTACTGTAAGATCGGCAAAAACGGTCAGAGCAAACGTGACCAGCCACACGCTGATGTCAGTCTTGGTCAGCTTTAGCAGCTGGGGGATCTCGCGCCACTCGCCCATGTTGTACGCGACCACCATCAGAATCCCAGCCAAGGCGGCCATCGGAATGAAACCCGCAAGAGGCGCAGCGAACAGCAGTACGCACAACAGCGTGAGTGCATGAATCATGCCGGCCACGGGCGACTGCGCACCAGCACGAATGTTTGTCGCCGTGCGAGCGATGGCGCCGGTTGCAGGCAGTCCTCCGAACATCGGCGAGACGATATTGGCTACGCCTTGCCCGATCAGCTCCACATTCGGATTGTGATGGTCGTTGCTCATGCGGTCAGAAACCACCGCCGACATGAGCGACTCAATCGCGCCCAGCATCGCTACCGTGAACGCCGGCCCGAGCAGTCCTTGCACCAAGCTCGCGTGCCAGCGCGGAATCGCCAGATGTGGTAACCCGCTGGGAATGCCGCCAAAGCGTGTACCAACAGTTTCTACTGAAAGTTTAAGCAGATATGTGGCGACCGTGGCGCCGAGCATGGCCACGATTGGTCCAGGAATGCGTCGGGAAACTACGCGGCACGCTAGCATCACTGCCACCGTACCTACCGCCACGAGCGTTGCCCGCAACGACCATGTAGGGGAGGCTGCAGCGAGCGCCTTCATTCGCAGCCAGAACTCGCCCGGAACCTTTGGCACATGCAGTCCGAAAAAATCTTTAATTTGTGTGCTGGCGATCAACACCGCAATTCCGTTCGTGAATCCAAGCACCACTGGCCGCGGAATG
>JAOAPL010000373.1 GCA_025462925.1 Acidobacteriaceae bacterium | reverse complement strand
CCCGTGTGGGACAAGGCCCTCGCACAGTTGATCCGCCCATGCGTTATAGCGGCCGCGAAACGGACGTAAATTTTTCGGGAGTGACTCCGAATTTTGAGCAGACGCAAAATCTCCATATCGCGAAAGGGCGCTTCTTCTCCGATACCGAGAATGACCACCATGCTGAATTGATCGTCTTGGGTTACGATGCCGCCCGCGCTCTTTTTCCTGAAGAGGACGGCACCGGCAAGTTAGTCCAGTTCGGCACCCAGAGTTTTACCGTCGTCGGCATTCTCGAGCAGCGCAAGACCAACGTCCTGCGCGGCAGCGGTTCAGACAACCAGGCCCTCGTCCCGTATCGTACTTATCGGAAACATAATCCCAACAACGACGAGCATTTCATCTCCGCGGAGGCCTATCCCGGACAAAAAACCATTGCCGAGGACCAGATCAGGGGAGTGCTGCGTCAGCGTCGTCGTGTCCTCTTCAGCAATCCCGATAGCTTCGGCGTCTCCAGCGCGGAGCAGATCGCCGATCAACTGCGCCAAGTCACGGCTTCCGTGGCGCTGCTCACCATCGCCATCAGTTCCATAGGCTTGCTGGTGGGCGGAGTCGGCGTGATGAACATCATGTTGATGTCGGTCACCGAACGCACCCGCGAGATAGGAGTCCGCAAAGCCCTGGGTGCGCGCAAACGCGACATCACCTGGCAATTTCTCACGGAGGCTATGACGCTCACCGGGTCCGGTGGGACGATCGGCGTTTTCCTTGGTGTGGCTATCAGTTTTGCGATCAACAAGTTAGTTCCCGCATTGCCTTCCGCGGTTCCCGCATGGGCGATCATCGCCGGCGTCTTGGTCTCCATGAGCGTGGGTCTGTTCTTCGGAATTTATCCCGCGGTGAAGGCCGCAAAATTAGATCCCGTTGACGCCCTGCGCTACGAGTAACCTTTGCGGGTTACGTCAGTCCAATGTGTCCCATCGGCATCCGCCGAAGCTGCGATAATGTGCTCTTGTCTGGAAGCTACTCTTTCCCTCGGGAGCGACGCACATTATGAGATTGGCTAAATCGTGGTTTGGGGTGTTCACTGCTGTCCTAGTCTTTTCAACCCTCGCCGTAGCGCAAAACAACAATTCCAAAAACCCCACTTGGTGGGATAAATACGATTACCTTTTTCACAACGGCCCTGATCCGGCAACCGGGCCCACTGCGCCCGTTAGTTCAGGAAAAGGCAATGTCGATGCCTCCAATGAATGTGGTCCGCAAAGTGAAACCAATATTGCGTTGAGCACGGTCAATCCAAAGATATTGGCTGCTGGTTCCAATGAGATCTTCCGCCTGCCAATGCGCGGATATTATTCCAACAACGGTGGCTCAAGTTGGGGCGGTGTGGATCTGCCGCTTCCTCCTGCGATCGGGACCAACGGCATTGATTTCGGCTCTGACCCCACTCTCGCCTTTGACACTCTCGGGAATACTTTTTACGGTTACATTGTCGTATTTTTCAGCAACGGCAACGGCATCAATGGCACTGAGATGGCTGTGGCGCGGTCCGCAGACGGTGGAAAGACCTATCCGTCGGTCACATTCTTCTCCTTCTCCAGCGGCTCTGATCACTTCAATGACAAGCCCATGATGACCGTTGATACGAATTCCAACAGTCCCTACAAAGACAATATCTACATCGCATGGGATGCGGCCAGCGGCGGTTCCACTGGCGGCGGCATTCGGGTGGCCACATCGACGGACCATGGCGCCACGTTCAACACTGTTCGCGCAGACGATCCCAAGGGACCGGGACGGTCGATCGGGACTTCTCCTTTTGTCGGGCCCAATGGGGAGGTTTACGTCGCATGGAACGACTACGCCGCAAATGCGATCGTCTTCACCAGATCACTGGATGGTGGCACAACCTGGCAAACTCCGACTACGGTTTCCCCAAAAACTATTCCGTTTGACATTGCGGTTCCCGCGGAATCATTCCGTGCGGCCCTGGTCTATCCTTCCTGCGATGCCGATCGCTCCAGCGGCCCGCACCGTGGACGTCTCTATTGTTCATGGATGGATTTGACGTCCGCCGGTACTACCGACATCTTCCTCGCCTACTCTGATGACCGCGGTTCCACGTGGACGGCCAAGCAGACCGTCGCCGACCAGTTCGCAAATAAAGTCGATC
Organism: Acidobacteriaceae bacterium; assembly: GCA_025462925.1. Taxonomy (GTDB): domain Bacteria; phylum Acidobacteriota; class Terriglobia; order Terriglobales; family Acidobacteriaceae; genus JAICLA01. Next base: position 8,717 of record JAOAPL010000373.1, on the reverse strand, counting down.
GCTTCAATCACTGGATGTCTCTGGATTCCGTCACCGGTGATGTCAACCTTTCTTTCTATGACACGCGCAATGACACTACCGGCCAGCGTTACATGACCGATGTCTATTTCACTCAATCACCGAATGGTGGTCAGACATTCCGCACTCCTAACACGCGAGTGACTACCGTGAGTTCCAATGAGCACGATTGCGATGGTCTCTTCCCCTGCTCCGGGATCAACTACGGCAACCAGCAGGGCGACTATGAAGGCTTGGTCTCCTTCGGAGGCGTGTCTCATCCAGTCTGGACTGACAGCCGACGCCAGCTTGATCGGATCACAGGATGTTCACGCAACCTGGGGATGGAAGAAGTGTTCACGGCAACCGTGAAATAGGTTCACTTAGGACAACTCACACATGGGGCACGCTTGCGTGCTCCATTTTTTTGGACATGTACATGGGTAACACGAGATTCGAGCATCTTGGAACCTCGATCGGGGTTCTAAGCACTAGAAGAATGTTGCTGAAAAGAACACGCTTCTTTCAGAATCTCGTGAAAACCAGGACTCAGACAGCGAGCAAGTCGAAGTGCGCCGGATGTCGTGCACCCGTGCGGGACGCGTTCCCTATTATTTCTACCGACGATGACGGCAGCCGGCATGAATATGCCTGCCTTTGTCGTCGTTGCCTCGAAGCAGAAAAAGTATTCGCCCGCCGCGTGGAACTTTTTGTGAATGGGGTTCTGGTAAAAGAGTTTCTTAATACGAATGAAGCAGTTTCTCGACCCGCTCCGGCCAAGGCCCCGGCTGCTGCAGCCTGATTCGCAGGAATCAGAAGTAATGTGCGTTCGTTTACGCCACGGCCGCAGTCTGGAACTGCGGTGCCAGCGACTTCGCCGAATTCGGGCCTTCAGCTTGCGCCGATTCCAAAGCCGATTCCACTCGATTGATTGCTTCGGTCACAATGTCTATTGGATCGTATTGCTGTAGCAGCACCGCTTCGGCAATGCCCACGGCAATGGTCAGAGCCTTGCCGCTGTTGGAGATTTTCACTCCGGCCAGCGCTTTTCGCATCTTCTCCACCACGAAGAATGCGTTTTTGTCAGTGGTGTCTGGCAGGATGAGCGCGATGGTCGTAAGTTCGTACCGCACAGCGACATCGTTTTGCCGCAATTGCGAACAGATGTTTTGTCCGAGCTGCTGCATCATGTTCTCTACCGCAGGCTCGCCAAATTCCTTTACCATGGCCGATGCTTTTCCGAAGTGCAGCAGCAATACCGATGCCGTCGAATTCTGCGAGATCGCGCGCTTGGTCTCAGAAAGCAGCACATCCAGATAGGAAGAGCGTTTCAGCAATCCCGATTTCTCGTCCGTGACGGCAAGGTTTTTCATCAGGCTGCGCAATTTGGCATTATTGACCGCCAGCACCATCTGGTCGGCGATCGTCTTCAACACCACTGCATCAGTCTGTCGCCATTGTCGCGGCTGGTCACATTGTTCCAACATCAGGATGCCGACATGCTCATCGCTCGAACTATCGAGCAGCGGAACAGCCAGCACTGACTTGATCCCTAACGCCTGGATCGAATCTTTCACGGAAGCCAATTCGGCAGATGCTGCGGTATTGTCGATGGAGACCATTCCGCTCTGCATCGCGATCGCCTGCACAGCGGCCAGCAGCTTCACAATATGCTGCACGTCAGATTGCTTTATCCCGGGTGAGCAATATTCCAACGCCGCTGAAGGCGGCTTTCCCGGCGAACACAATCCTGCAATGCATCGGCTTGCATTGTAATGACGGCCAACATCATTCACCGCGGTGAACAGAACGCCCTTCACCGTGGATTGCCGATAGATATTGCGGGTGATCTCAGTGACGCGGCCAAAATTATCGACGGCATTCTCTTCGTGCGTCATCGACGGCATCTGTTGTGCATAGGCTGGAGGCGCTTGCTGCTGGCCTCCGCCATAACTGGGCGCTTGTCCGAAGGGCGATAGCGGCACTGCCGCTGGAGCAGCAGGAACCGGCGCGGGAGTGTCATATTTCGGAACAAATCCCGCATTCATGTAAAGATTGCGCAGCTTCTCGTTCTTCTCTTCCTCGCGCGGAAAAAGTTTGTTAATCCGCTCCAGCCTTTCCACTGCCTTTGAACGCATGGAGTACTGGATGAATATCTCTGCCTGGAGCATGAAATCTTCGAGTACCGTCGGTTCTTTCTCGAACTCGGCGGGCTTCGCTCCATCCGCCTCTTCTGTCCCGCCAACGATCTGGAAGCGGTTGGATATCGCGTTATAGCGGCCTTGATCGATCTTGCCCCGCAGCATCTCCAGTCGCTTCTGATTGCCCGACTGGTACGGATCGACTTCCGCTGCGCGGTCAAGCGAATCGGCAGCTTTCAAGAAATTTCCTGCGGCGTAGTAAAGGGAAAATAGTCCGATCAGCGTTTCGCAATAATCCTGCTCGCGGTTGGCAGAGTTGTACACCCCAACCAGGTATTCCATGAATCCGATCCCCGGCGGATGCTTGCTCGTGGTCTCCTTCAACAACGTCACAAACTCGCGACGCTTGTTCTGCTTGTTCATGAGTTGCTCAAGCTTCTGAGCTACCACCAGCGCGCGATCATGCTGGTCTGCGGTGATCAGGTTGGAGATAAGCAGCATGATCTCGTCAACCTGCTTCGGATCTTTTTCAAACAGCTCCCATAAGAACGGCTCTGCCTCCGCGATGCGGTTTGCGCCCAGCAATGCCCGTGCATATGCTTCACGATAATCGGGGCCACCGTCCGCCGCGGTGGCGAATGGAGCAAGCACTTCAACCGCCCGCTCGGGTTTTCCTGCTACCAAGTCACGCCCGTAAGCCAGTGCCAGAAAGGCATTCGAGGGGTCGAGTCCGTATCCCTTTTCCAACCAGGTTGATGCGTTAGCCGGTTCCATCTCCGACAACTGTAAGCAAGACGCGGCCGCGCCCTTCGCGTCACCCAGCGCGGTGCCTAACTCGGCCATGCGCTTGTGATTATTTGCCGAGGGGTCGATCGCGACAATCCGCTTCAGCGCGGTCAATGCATCGGGATGCCGGTCAGCCGCCTGGAATGAATTGAGGGCAAACTCGTATCCTTCCAGCGCAGTCTTTTTGTCGGACTTTTCTATGAATTGCGAGAAGCGGAATGTCTGGTCTACGGTCGGCGTCCCCAACTTGGCCAATTTCTTGTAATTGACGATCGCCTTGGGTTGGTCACCCACTTCCGCCTGGTGATCGAACAGCGCGCTCAATAATGTGCAGGCTTCGGCGTTGCGGCCCAGCGCGACTGAGATATCCGCAGCCGTCTGCCGGACTTTTTCATTGTTCGGGTCGTCTTCAAGGATTTCCAGGTACTCTTCCAGAGCGTCTTCCTGCTTGCCCTTTTGAAGATACTTCTCCGCTTTTTCCAGACGTTTCTGAATGTCAGCCATGGGGTTCCGTGGGAATGTTTCGAGGTGAGAGCGTATTGTATGCGGAAGCTGGTAGGGACAGCAATTAGGGAAATGCGGGAAAGGCAGCTTTTAGCCTTCAGCACTTAGCATTTAGCCGTAAATAGGCCGGATCTCCCGGGGAGGTCGCCACCCCATGCGGATTCTCCCTGAAATCCGCGTGCATCCGCGTAAAATCTTCGGCTAGCTTTGTTTGCTGTCTGAAAAGGTTTTACAATCTCACGATGACCGACTCCGCTGAAGCCGAGCTTTTGCAGTTTCGCAAAGAATTCCCCATTCTCGACCGCACTACATACCTCATCAGCAACTCCCTCGGCGCCATGCCGCGAGGCGTTTATGACACTACCAAGGAGTACTGCGACACCTGGGCCAGCCGCGGAGTCCGCGCATGGGAAGAGCAGTGGTGGATGCTCGCCCGCGAGGTCGGAGACGAGATCGGGCTTCTGATGAATGCTGCGCCCGGCACCATCTCCTGCCATCAGAACGTCACCCAGTGCCAGGCAATCATCGCTTCCTGTCTCGATTTCTCCGGAAAGCGCAACAAGGTCGTTTACAGCGACATGAATTTCCCGTCGGTCATGTATTTCTGGGAAGGGCAGCGCGCTTATGGAGCCCGCGTCCACATGGTAAAGACGGATGACGGCATCACCGTCCCGCTCGATCGCATGCTCGACGCAATCGACGAAGAGACGCTGATCGTTCCCATGTCCCACGTGGTCTTCCGCAGCTCTTATATTCAGGATGCGAAGGCGATCATCAACAAAGCCCACAAAGTCGGGGCCATGGTACTGCTTGATACATTCCAATCACTCGGCACCATGCCCATCGACGTCCAAGCTCTGAACGTGGATTTCGTTACAGGCGGCGTCTTGAAATGGCTCTGCGGCGGTCCCGGCACCGCTTATCTGTATGTTCGTCCCGATCTCGGCGCTAAACTGCAGCCCAAATTCACCGGTTGGACGGCGCACGAAAATCCGTTCGCCTTTGAGATCGGCCCTATTGATTACTGCGAAGCGCCTTACCGCTTCATGAACGGCACCCCCAACATTCCTGCGCTGTACATTGCGCGCCCGGGATTGAAGATCATCCGCGAAGCCGGAGCCGAACGGATCCGCGCCAAGTCTCAACGACAGACCGCAGCCCTCATCCGCCTCGCCGACGAAAAAGGATGGAAGGTCAATACTCCGCGCGACCCTGCCGTCCGCGGCGGCACCGTCTCCATCGAAATGCCCAACTCCAAAGAGGTATGCGCCGAACTGCTCAAGCGCGACGTCGTCGTGGACTACCGTCCCAAAGCCGGTGTGCGCATGTCGCCGCACTTCTACACCCGCGATGAAGAATTGAACACCGCAATCGAAACCGTGGAAGAAATATTGAGCGAGATGAAGGTGGCAAGGTAAGTCCGAAACACAGCCACGCAAAAAGTGTCTAAATGCGCACTGCAGCAATCGCTTCCGTGTTGGCGCTTGCACGGCCAGTTGTGTTTGTCATCGGGTCGGTTGATTGTCTGGATCTACCGTGCAAAAGAGCCAATGCTGCAGCGAAACAGGGCAGAGGCATGAACACATATTCATAGCCTATCCAAGTTGCGAAATCGAATCCGGTCAATTTCAGCAAGCCGATTGCCAATGGCAGGTGCATTGCAAATAGGTACCAGCCAATCGCTTCCAATTTGTCTATATCAGAACGCACCTTCACGAGGAGCAAATACAAAACAGTCGAGATAATCGCAATGGGCATGAGATAGGAAAACACGGCGAGCATTTCTCTGGCGTCCGGAACTAAATGCAATGGCGCATAGTGATCTGGCCATGCGACATAAAAACCGAGATGCAGTCCTGTAGCGACGAGCAGTGCCACTGTTGTCTCGAGAATCGCACGTTTTGAGATACGGTCAGGTCTCACGAAAAGAAAGGCAATTGGCAGGGAAATGAAGTTTATTCTTGCGGTCGCGACAAAACCCAGGACAACAGCCCAAAATAGTCCCGCAACAGCTGAGCTTTTTCGAGAGATGAAGCAAAGCAGCATGATGGCTGTTGCGAGTGAGATCAAATCAGAGCCGGGGACGAGTAATTGACTTACTGTAGGCGTGATAAGCAGAAGGATAAGATAAATATTTGCAGCGTGCTTTGAGAGTCGTCTGAGATACCACGCCGAAAGTGCAATCATCATGGGGCCGATGAACTGGTAAAGCCCTAGCGCTGTGAGGGGAAGGTGCAAGAGTACCCATCCCGGGCCGGGGCTGATTTTACCTCCCAGATAAGTAACGTTCGTGTAGGGATAATGAAATGCCCTTATTTGGTCCACGCTCATTATCACTGCGTCGTCCTGGTCAGTGCCTTTCCCAACTTGCTTGAGTGCATCGGCAACCGGATATAAAGCCCAAACTTCCAGAAAGAAAAACAAGATCACTCCAGAGAAGATGACCTTGCTTTGCATCCACTTCTTTTCGCCGTGCTGCAGCACCAATATTGTGAGAACTATATTGACCAGCACTGCGAGCAGGCCTCCTGCCAATCCGTAGCGAGGCAAGAGCTTCAAATAAGTATGCAGAGAAGCGAAATTTGCAACTGCGCAAAATGCAACGAGAGAGATCCATTTGCTTGTTCTTTTGCCCAGTACATTCACCACGGAAAGAATATTTGACATTAAATCCCTATCACCCAAAAGTCACAAATCCTATCGCCCGAACCGCTGAATGATCCATCCGATCAACGTTCCGCCAACGGCTCCCAACCCGATGATCGGCGCGTAGGCCTTGGTGATGATTGCGTCGGGCAGACTAAGCAGCAGACCAATTACAAGCCCGGCCAGCCATCCCGGCCACGGCAGTTGTGAAGCTCCAATCAGAAAACCGATCGCAAAACGATTGATGAACGCGCCCGTCAGCGCAGCTGGCTTGTCGGGAAAAGAAAGCGGCAGCATCGACGCGGCAGAGAGCGCGCCGTACACCAATCCGCAAACTACACCCAACAAGATTCGTGACATGCAGCGGATTATAGGACAGCTTGGTTCCAGAAGTTACAAACAGAGACCTCTGTATTCCTCTGTGCTCTCCGTGGTTCAAGCTTTTCGAGTTTCTTGTTGACATTCGCCTTTTCTTCGCTCAGAATGGCTTCGCTCTGTAAAACGATTCTCCGCGACTTCAAAAACTATGGCACTGACCAAACGACAGCGCGAGATCTACGACTTCATCTCCCACTTTGTCCAGAAGAATGGCTACTCGCCTTCCTTTGAGGAGATTGGCGAAGGCATGGGCCTTAGCTCGCTGGCCACGGTGCACAAGCACTTGACCAACCTCGAACGTAAGGGCATGCTGAAGCGCGATTACAACCGCAGCCGCTCTATCGACGTGATTGCACCGCGCGGACGCATGAAGCAGGAAATGGCCCTGAGTACTGCCGGTGTTTTGCCTTTGCTCGGACGCATCGCCGCCGGGCGACCGATCGAGGCGCTCGAAAATCCCGCCACAATTTCTCTCAATGACGTCACGCGCTCGAAAGAAGTCTTCGTCCTCCAGGTTTCTGGCGACTCCATGCAGGACGAGCATATCGTCGACGGCGACTACGTAATGGTGGAACGCATGAAGACCGCCAACAACGGTGAGATCGTCGTAGCGCTTATCGATGGCACCGATGCCACACTAAAGCGGATGTACCGTGAAGGCGACCGCATCCGACTCCAACCCTCCAACGCAACGATGAAGCCCATCATGGTTCCCGCCGCCGCGGTGCAGATCCAGGGCAGAGTGATCGGCGTTTTACGGAAGTACTAAAGGAACAGCGGTTTCGCATCCAAAAACAAAACCCAGCCATCTCGGCTGGGTTAATTTGTCTTTGACTGACAGCTGAAAGCCGAGCGCGAAGCGCGCCTCACAAATGCTTGTCGATCGCTCCGCTGATGGCCTCTTTTGTCCACTGTCCGCCGACCATCTGCACCTGCACTTTGCCTTCTTTGAACAATAACAAGGTTGGAATGCCCTGCACTCGATAGCGCATTGGGGTCGCTGAATTCTTGTCGACGTCCATCTTGAAGACCTTGGCTTTTCCCTTGTATGCATCGGCAATCTCGTCAACGATCGGCGCAATCGCTCTGCAAGGACTACACCAGGCCGCCCAGAAATCTACCAACACGGGCTGGTCTCCCTTTAGAACGTCCTGATCAAAGCTCGCGTCCGTTACTTCCAGTACCAACTGACTTGTTGCCATCGAATCTCTCCAGAAAATTTAAGTGACTTGAATAGGACTAACTATCCTAACATCCGATTGGATGCGCCGGCGGCTGGAAAGTCGCAGAGCGCCGCCCTTCCACGGGTTATTGCATAAGTCATTTGTTCCCAAGGTCATTTCACCGTGGGTACCGGAGGTTACTTGTGGTTACTTTCGGGATATTGCGATGTGACCCCATGTACACCTAGACTGCGCTGTGTAGGCAGACCTGGGGGAGGGCTGCCGAGATCACGCCCCGCAACCAAACCGGTTTCGGGGCGTTTTCTTTTTTAGGGTTTGCCTGAATTTTTGATCTGCGTCAATCCGCGTTGATCCGCGGCTAGAGCCCTTAACTACTTAATCTGCACCAACTCTTCCGCCTCAACATTAGGCGGCGGTGCAGCCGGAGGGGACTTCCTTCCAGCCTTCTTGATCGGAATCTGCGGTGCGCGCCAGTGGTCGATATATGAGATCTGGTGGACGCACGAGACGGTGCAATGCGGCGCACAGAATTTCTCTTTCAGGAACTCGCGGCGGATGTCGTTAACTGAATACGTCAGCAGCGGGACGCCCGGGATGCCGCGTTGCTGTGAGCACCAGTGGACTAGCCCGTTCTCGCATATATAAAGGTAGCGGGCACCGGACCGGCATCGCCAGTCATTCGGCTTTCCATACGCGATGTTCTTCTGGAAATGATTGAACTGCGAATAGTTCTTCTTCTCAAACTTCATGATCTCTTCGTACACTGCGATTTCTTCATCGCGCAGCGGACGAAGCTGCCCATCGCCATCGTGAATGATCCCCACCGTTGACGTAAATCCAAGTTCAATAGCGCGCTTGCTCACCACCAGCGCGTCCTGCGGATTGTGTATCCCGCCGCCGACCACCGAATTGATATTCACGTGGAACTCGGCGAACTCTGACAAGAGCTGCAACTTCTTGTCCAGCACCTTCAGGCTCTTCTTCGACACGTCATCTGGCATCACGTTATCGATGCTGATCTGCATGTGGTCCAAGCCGGCATCGTTCAACCGCTTGATCCGTTCTTCCACCAGCAGATAGC
>JAOAPL010000299.1 GCA_025462925.1 Acidobacteriaceae bacterium | reverse complement strand
TGGCCATGAAAATCTCTCCTTTCGAGCGTCACGTCTAACGGTCTTTCAAGAGCTTGTCGGCAGCCGAGTCGCGTTGGTGTGCCGATACGGCAACCGGTGACAAGCGCTCATTAGCGTACCTATCCAGAGCTCCAGAATCATCCGGCGTTCATGACTAGGTACGCCATGCCACGTACGTCAAGGACCACTTGCTGTCGCACATTTGCAAACCGAAGCAGGATGTGCTCGCAAACGCAGCAGCGCGCTACAACGCCTGGGCATTGCATGTACAAATGGGCCTCTGCGAACCGTCGAATCGCGCCACAGTGAGCGCACTTTCCCTCGGCGGTCGTAATATCGATAGCGAATATCTTGCTCAACTCCCCGGCAGCCGCGTTACCGTCGAGATAGTTCATTTGTGCACTCATTTCCGTCCTCCTGTGGGGCCGAAACGCTCGGTCTTGATCTTGTCTGGGCCATTGCCGCCGGCACTGAGGAAACCCGCAACGCTTTCTACGAACGGCGTTGGACCGCAAACGTAGCAAGTGGGAACAAGTTTGGAAGGCCACGCAGCTTCGGCGATCAGCGAAGCGTCTATGCGGCTCGGCGGTCGCGGCGAATCCTTGGGCGTGGCTCGCGTGTATGCGTAGGTAATAGTCAGTGAACGGCCATTCTCAGATCGCTTCCGTAGCTCGTCGTAGTAGAAGACAACTCCCGGTTCGCGCACGGAGTACAGCAAACGGAATGGCGCAGCGCTTTTCGCCGACCCATGCGAGCGAATCATGGCCATTAGCGGTACGATGCCGGACCCGCCTCCTATCAGCTGGATTGGCTCAGGTTGCTCGGGACGCCACACAAACCATCCACCGATCGGACCGCGCAACTCCAAACGATCGCCTACTGCGACTTGCTGAGTGAGGTAAGGGGAGACCTCGCCGTTTGGCAACCGTTCGACGGTTATTTCCAAACGTTTTGCAGAGTTTGGCGCTGAGGCTATGGAGTATGACCTGACCGCAGAGTATCCATCCTCCGCCGTCAAACGCACATCGACGTGCTGACCAGCGAGGTGGCCTGGCCAATCAGGAACTTCGAGTGTGATAGTTCGCGCGGTTGCTGTTTCATCGCGAAGTGCAGCCACCGTTCCGATACGCCACATCAGTCACCCTGATACCGCTGCTCACGCCATGGGTCGCCATAGTTGTGGTAACCAAGGCTTTCCCAAAAGCCAGGTTGATCCTCGTCCATCAGCGTAATACCCATTACCCATTTGGCGCTCTTCCATAAATAAAGATGAGGGACAAGAAGTCGAGCCGGGCCGCCGTGTTCGGGAGCAAGATCATCGTCGTCAAATCGAAACGCGATCCACGCCTGCTTGTCCATGAGATCTTCCAGAGGAAGATTTGTGGTGTAGCCACCGTACGAATGCACGAGAGTATGGGAGGCGTCGGTTTTGATGTCGACAAACATCGTATCCAGGGAAACACCTTCCCAATGTGTTCCGAGTTTCGACCATCGCGTTACGCAATGAATGTCGACCGTAATCGTTTCGGCAGGCAACTTGCGAAATGCCTTCCAATCCCATCTGCGCAGAACATCTGTGCCCTCGTTGATCGTGAATTCCCACTGGTCAAGCGGCACGCGCGGCGTCGGCCCCGCGGACAAAACTGGAAAGTCAGTCGTGGGGTATTGCCCAGGCGGTAACGTTACATCCGAAGGGGTGCGTCGACCAGAAAAGCCTCGTGAGGTGATGGCCATGGGAAATTCTCCTTAATTCAAAGCTTATGGCTGGTATCCGTCCTCCTGCCATTTGGTGAACAGCGCGAGCTGGTCCGCTGTCCAATAAGGTCCTCCCGGTGGCATGGACGGCGGTTCACCATTGTGCGCTGATAGGTTCGCCAACACTTGGTCCGCGTTGTCCGGATTCGACATGTAGACATAATTGTCCAGCTCTACGTCAAACCGCTTCATGTGCGAAATATCGATGTCGCGAAACAATGGCTTGATATCGGCCGCGAAGGAAACTTTCGGCATGCGTTCTCCTCACCATTTCCACTGACTTGGAGGTTAGTTCGGGCGCGGCCAGCCAGCCAGGAATAGCTCAAAAATACCCGCCAGCCGCGCCGGAAAAATGTGTCGACGTTTGGGCCTGCTCCAGATGTCCTGGCGTCCCCAGAACTCTGTCGGTGATCCCAGTTGCTTTGCAAGCGTTCGAGCAAGATGCTAGGCAGCTACAGGCATTGTTGCCGCTTCTGTGCTCGCGCTGATCGCGCCGTTAAGACCGTTCGGGAAAAAGCCTCCTTGTTTCGCTCCTGCCTTCCCCCCAAACGCGAGGTAAAGCACCTGTCCAGCCGTCCTAGTCGCGATCAGCCCATCGCTGACCTTAACGGAGAGAACCTGCTTTGCCTGTCCGCTGGGCGGAGGGATCAAGTCCACGCCGTCCAAAGCTGTCGTCGGTATCTTCAATCGCGCAATTTGTGTTCGTATAGTGGCAGCATGCTCCGCCTCAGCCCCCAAAAGGCATGCCGCCGCTGTAATGATGTCCGGAGTTTTAAGAAAACCGGCCGCGCCCGAGTACGCCGTCACGCCGATGTCTTCCAAGATGCGTGCTGCTCGAAGGAAATCGTTCTGATTACCGAAGCCGAACCCAAGAGCTCCCAAGTCGATGTTGGGCATGGCACATGCAGACGAGCCCAGGGCACCCCGTAACAGAACTACGTGGGCGCGCTCGTCCGCTCCGATCTGTGTTGCGATATCGCGAAGAACAGATTCACTGTCGGAGAAGGTGACCTGTTTGCCTCCAACGGTCGTGCCTCCTGTCGTTGGATTCGATCCACTCACCTGCCCTTTGGTCCCAATGCCGAAGCTCGTGATCGACTTGCCGGTGGTGGCGTATGTGTAGAACTCAGCCTCCAGATATTCCAGGTTGAGCGCGAAGTTCAAAATGTCTTGCTCGTGGATTTTTTCAGGCATGGAAGTCCTCCAATATCAGGTTGGTCGTCTCCTGGCTTTCGTTCGGGAGGCCTGCCCCCATTCACAAAGCTCCCGTTCGCGTTTGTCGTTCTGATTGTGTGCTGTGTGGCTCCTAAGTAATCGCGCTGCAGAGCAGGGTCTTGTCGCCAACGACTTAGTTGCGCAGACCATCAGATTCGTTGCGAGCCCCTCGAGCAAAAATTCAGAGCGACTCCTTCAGGTTACGAAGCTCGTTGCACCGTAACTTGCTCCTCCTAGCAGAGATGCTCAGAAGCTGCACTCCCCAGTTCGGCTGGCACTAACCAACTGCTGCTCCTAGCTGCATCATCATCACTGGCTGTTGATTCTGTTCGCCTCAGGCTGCCATGCCCGGTCCTTTTCGAGCCGGTAAAAATACCGCTGCGGGGCTGAAATCACATGGACAACCATATTGTTCAATCCGCCTTCGTAATTGTTCAAACTACCTTTGCTGAAGGCACCCTCAAAAACAATCTGCCAGATGGGGTGATCTTCCACATAAAGGAGACGATCCAATATGTATCGCACACTGATACTTTCGACACGGGGAGGTGACCGATGAAGGCGATTGTGGTGACGGATCAGGCTGCGGGAACTGCCGGGATGAAGTTGATGGAGCGGCCCGAGCCGCAGGGATCGGCGCTCGCCAACCTCTCGGGCGCGAACTACGGCGATGTCATTGTTCAGGTTCATGCGTCGGGATTCACCGGGGATGAGCTGTCGTGGCCCTCGACCTGGATCGACCGCCTCGGCCGTGACCGGACGCCTTCGATCCCCGGCCACGAGCTAGCCGGAGTGGTCACCGCCCTCAGCTATGGAACAACAGGGCTGTCGGTGGGACAGCGGGTGTTCGGCCTCACGGACTGGACTCGCGACGGCACGCTGGCGGAGTATGTAGCCGTCGAGGCACGCAACCTCGCGCCGCTGCCGGGCGACGTTGACTTCACTGTGGGCGCGGCCCTCGTGATGGCGGGCCTGACCGCGTGGCAGGGGCTGTTCGAGCACGGCCGCCTTCGCGCGGGGCAGAGCATCCTCGTGCACGGTGCGGCCGGCGTAGTCGGTTCGATGGCGACCCAGCTCGCACGTGAGGCCGGGGCGTACGTCATCGGCACCGGGCGCGCTGCCGGCCGTCAGACGGCGCTCGACTTCGGCGCACAGGAGTTCGTCGACCTCGATAACGACGCCCTAGAAGATGTCGGCGAGGTCGATCTGGTTTTCGATGTCCTCGGTGGCGACATCGCGAAGCGGTCTGCGGGCGTGATTCGCGCCGGAGGAACGCTGGTGACCATCGCCGGCCCGACCGAGGCGCGGCCCTCTGGCGGCCTGACTATCGACTTCGTCGTCGTACCCGATCGCGTCCAATTGAGTGAGGTCGTCCAGCGAGCCCGGAATGGTCGGCTGCGGACAAACATCGGCAAGGTGGCTACCCTCGACGATGCCGTCGCCGCCTTCAACCCGACCGAGCGGATCAAGGGAAAGACGATCATCCGCGGATCGGAGAGAGTGACAAGAAGATTAGCTGCTTAGAGCATTTCACGCGCCGAAGGAGAGTTTAGATGTCGAACACGATTACGCCGACCGTTTTCTATCGCACGCTTAACGTGGAGGGGCTGGACATCTTCTATCGCGAAGCGGGTCCCGGAGATGCTCCGACCGTTTTGCTCTTGCACGGCTTTCCGTCGTCTTCTCATATGTTCCGCAATCTGATTCCCATGCTTTCGGATACATATCATGTCGTTGCCCCAGACTTCCCTGGATATGGCGAAAGCTCAGCACCATCGGTCAACGATTTCGACTATTCCTTCGAACGGTTAGCGACTGTGACCGAAGGGTTCACCGAAAAGCTGAATCTTTCTTCATATGCTCTATACCTCTCGGACATAGGTTCATCGGTTGGTTTCCGGTTAGCTGTCATGCATCCCGAACGAGTGACCGCTATGATCGTCCAAAACGGGGACGCCCATGTTGAAGACATAAACAAGGAGTTCTCAAAGGGATTATTTGACTATTGGGAAGATCGGAGCGAAAAGAATGCTCAAGTTCTACTCGACTGGCTTCTGACGATTGAAGGGACCAAGTGGCATTATCTGCATGGTGTTAGCGATCCGTCGAAGATCAGCCCTGACAATTGGGTGATCGACCAGGCTTATCAGGACCGACCGGGGAACAAGGAAATCCAACTTTCAATCCTCTACAACGCAAAAAGGGATCTGGATGTCTTAGCCGACTGGCAGGAGTATTTCCGTATCTCGACCGCATTCAGAAAACGCGCAAAGCTGCATCCGCCTAACTTTGACAAGGGTTGCCACGGTTTCTGTTCCAATCGTGGCTGAGACATGCGCACGCAGAGGAGCTGGGTTTTCGCGATTTCTCCAGCTTGTTCCTGGTGAAGGAGAATCGCAGACAACTGGGAAACTCTGCGTGTTGCATTTCTTGTGTAAAGGTCAGCTTAACATCGCGAGTCTTTGCAATGGACGAACGAAGCGAAAGTGGGGTGCAATGCGAAATCTTAAATCTGGCGATCGAATTGAACTGTTCTACGAAGATTCCCCGGAAGCGACAATTCGCGCGACCGTTAGCCGTTTGACGAGGTCGGACCTTACGGTTATCGGAGCACATCACCGAAAGGACAGAAGCGAGGTATAACATGAAGAAGCTCATTCTCTCTGTATTTGTCTTTACCTTCGGATTTGCCACGGCAATGCATGCCCCGCAAGTGAATACGCTCTTTACGAAACAGCTTCCGGAAGCACCGGGTAAAGAGATTGAAGTCATTACTGTCAATTACGCCCCAGGAGCCGTCGACGCGATCCACCGGCATGATGCGCACGCGGTTGTCTATGTTCTCGACGGGGAAGTTGAGATGCAAGTTCGCGGAGGCACGCTTCGCCGGCTTGGTCCCGGGCAGGTATTTTACGAATCACCTGAAGACGTTCATACCGTAAGCCGTAACGCGAGTAAGACGAAACCAGCGAAGTTCGTCGTATTTTTTATCAAAAATGAAGGAGCACCGATTCTCACTCCCATTCACTAGCTTCGGACGCGAGCATTGAATTTCTCCGATGAAACCATTTTGCATAAAACAATATTCCTTGGGTGGAGGCACGTATGAATTCAAATGCCGCGCAACTCAGCGAGAATCGGACAGAGATTGTCCGTTTGTTCGCACGGTTTGCGCTAGGAGCTTCCTTTCTATCCGCTGTGGCTGATCGTTTTGGCTTGTGGGGGCCATATGGAGCAAAGAACGTATCCTGGGGGAATTTCGCTCATTTCGTGGAGTACACGGGCGCGGTGACGTCTCTCTTCCCCAGTTCAT
>JAOAPL010000307.1 GCA_025462925.1 Acidobacteriaceae bacterium | reverse complement strand
GGCAAGGGGGAGATGCAGTTACGACTGCTTCCACAATGTTGGAACAAGCAAAACATCTCGGAATTCAGGCGCATCGGGAATGGTGGAATAAGTTGTGGGAAGATGTAGACCTGATGCGGCTGTCTTCTTCGGACCATGTCGCTGAGTACTTTGAAAACCTGCGAGTGATTGACCTCTTCACGACGGTTGCAGAAAGCCGCGATCGCTTCCCAGGTTCACAGGCGGGCATCGGGGATCTGTTTTCATCCTACAAGGATTCTCACTATTGGAGCCCATCGGCGTACTGGCATTGGAATCTCCGCATGCAAGTGTCGGCGAACCTTGGAGCGGGTCTGTCTCAATTCAATGAGCCGTACTTCAATCTTTATAACGACAACCTGGACAATATAGCCAAGTGGACGAAGGACCATATGGGAGGTCGTCCGGGAGTCTGCATTCCCGAGACAATGCGTTTCAGCGGTCAAGGCTATGAGAATGAGTTTTGGCTCAAGACCCAAGGGATCAGTTGCAGCGAAGACTCCCGGCCATACTATAATGCGCGCACTGTCTCAACAGGGGCAGAGGTCGCGCTCTGGGCGTGGCAGCAATATCAATTCACTGATAGCCGTGAGTTTCTTGAGACCCACTATAAATTGATGCGAGATGCAGCACGTTTCATGCTTGCTTATGCCAGGCATGACGTTGCCGGGAAACTTTTCACATATCCTTCGAACGCGCACGAGTCGAATTGGGATGTACTGAATCCAACCACGGACGTGTCAGCGATGCGCGCCTTGTTTCCCGTCGTAATCAAGGCCGCGACGACGCTCAAGATTGACCAGGACCTCGTCAAAGAGTTGCAGGCCGCGATCCCGTCGCTGCCAGTTCTCCCAGAGCGGAATCCCGATCAGAGCGTACTTCTGAAAGAAGGAGATTCTCACGATCATTCAATCATCGCGAACTCCTACACTCCTGATGCGGTTAAACATAACGAAGAGAACATCGGTCTCGAGCCCGTCTGGCCTTACTCGTTGATAGGCGACGATGGGCCGTTGCATGACGTAGCTGTGAGGACTTATTTCAACCGTCCTAACAAGAACCTTGCGGACTGGAGCGCAGACCCTGTCCAGGCTGCTCGTCTCGGCTTAGCGTCGGAAGTAAAGAAGGCGCTGGTGGAAATTACAAAAACATACCAGGCGGCGCCTTCAGGTCTGGCGCAATTCACCGTACCTTCCGAATTCTACGTGGAACAAGTCGGCGTCGTTGCCGATGCGCTGCAAAATGCGCTTGTGCAAGACTACGACGACCTGCTTCGAATTGCTCCCGCGTGGCCGAAGGACTGGAATGCGAACGGATCTGTCTCCATCGCTCATCGGGGCAGGGTATATGTCCAGATCAGCAATGGTCAGATTGATACTGTTGGCATTAAGGCTGGTGCTGCGCAAGATCTAAAGGTGCGCAATCCGTGGCCAGGTCGCAACGCCAAGGTAATTGATGCCAGCAGCAAAGCGATCGTCGAGCAGAGTGCGGACGCGGTCTTTAGTGTTCCGATGCAGCCGGGAAAGACGTATTTGATTCAGCCATCTGATAACACATCGACAGATCTTCCATTCGCCCCAGTATCGGCTGCGCCTGCGAATGAGCCAAAAAGGCTGGGGTCTCGCACGATAGGGATTGAATCCAGTCGGCAATAGGGCGATCCAGACCACAGTAGATGGCGCTGTGGTGATTTGTGAGCACAACAGGGTTCGATTTGGATGAGTCAGGCCAGGAGGTCGCGGGTGTTTCAGCCGGAATCGGCGTGGAAACCGCGCGGTCCCTGAGCCGATCTTGCTCGTGACGGCATCGCCTACGTGCCATTCTTTCCACTCGGCGGGTTCACTCCACTCCAGTCGGCTACCTTGTCTGACATCGCTGCGCGCAGCTCGGTACCACGCACATGCAGGTTGCGCTCGCTTGGCTTCTCCAGCGGTCGCCCAATATCCTGGTGTCCCGGGAACATCTTCCATCGAGCGTCTTCGCGAGAATTTTTAGTCTTCGATGCTTCAAATTCCGCCTGAAGTGATTGCCGATCTCAACGCAATCGGAGGAAAGGCCAGGAATTGGAGGCACACATCGTAAGGGCCTAGAGCATATCTACCGATTTGAGTGATCCGCTGCAATCGCTAGCAAACCTTCCGACGAGTCGACTTCACAGGACTAATCCCGCCGTGGAATCCGAATAGCTTCCGGTGACCATCAGGAAGTTGTCGTGGGGTTTGAGAATCAAAACTCAAAGTGACACCGTGAGAGATTCTATCTTCAAACGTGCCCGGCAGTGGATCAAGTTTCACCGCTGGGTTCTGATCGGATTCGGCGTTCCTAGAGCCAGCAAGGAATGCACCAAGGTGTCAGCCAGCCAATCCTGATATTTCTGAGATGACCACCACGCTCGCGCACCAGCATTCGGTAAACGTCCCTGCCGGTGAGCATCCAAGATATCCCGAGCTGTCCCCTGGTCAAGCCCTGGTCGAAATCCTACCTGCGTGGCGCAGGGAAATGATCATTCTCTCCTGCCTCTCATAGCGATTCAGAAAAGGCAAACCGCCTGCATCCCTGTGAGTACGATAATCAACGCGTGCCGAGTGCCTTGCCAGCGATGACCAGTGAGCCACGCCCAGGGTATCGTCGATGCGGTTTGTGTCTTGAATCACTGTTCTGAATCCCACTGATTCACTTTCGTTAATTGCGCGGCACAACAAAGCAAGCATCTCCCGACCCGAGCAAACCTCAAATACAGACTTCAGGTTTGTTAATTCAAACAATTGTTCTACCTTCGGAGTCACGTTCATCAATTTGAGAGCTGTCCCGGTTTGCTTACCCCACGCCCGCAACGAAGCTAGCATTCCTAAACCTGCGGCATCGACTGCAACGATGTCCGCCAAATCAAGCACCAGAGTTCGAATCCGGCGCTCTCGCAAAATGGCATTTCGCAATACCTCTGTATAGGGAATGACCATTCGGCCTGCACACCGGATGACAGTGGCGTCCCCCAGTTTCTGGATTTTTAAGCTCAGCATGGTAGCTCCTTTAGGCCCGACGACGCTCCCGATAAGAGACATTGCCAGTTATGGTGCAATTTTCTTTGTCACCGAGTCGATCGGCGGCGAGTCATAGCGAAGGTGGAAAACTCTATGCCGCTTACAATATCGACGTTTGACGAGGATGAAATTCGACAAACCCAACCGACATGTTTGGCGCAGAATGGCAACTTGCATTCCACCAATGAGCCTTTCCACGAAAATGTGGCCATTTGCTGACACCTAGGCGATTGCTCCCGGATGACAGGCAACTAATACCTCCGGATTGGTCCTGCATAAACGCGCTTAGTGCCCGAATGGAGTAGTTCCCGGTTGGTCGGCTAACCGGCCACGCTTAAAACTGGCAAGTTCTATCTCCGGCTAAAGTCATACAGGCAAGTCCGACTAGGCTCAAACCTGACCCTACCCGCGCCTCCGGAGCCACATCTCATCCTGGCGTCGAATTGCCAGCGCGATGCCTATTTCCTAGCCTAAGTATAAAGGTCGGGCCATCAAACGATACGCGCGACCACAACCGCTAACTCAATCCAGCTCACGACCGCAATTAAATTCAAGGAGAACAATACAGATGCCCGCGAAGAATCATAAAGTGTCTTTGCCCGCGGCGGCAGTGACCAGTGTGCTTCTATTAGTCTCGACGCTAAGCGCGCAAAGCCAATCAGATGCGTCCCGATCTGGTCAGTGGCGAATCGCCGGCCAGAGTCTGAACAACAACTGGAACCAGCCGGCAGAGCATTCAATCAGTCCTGCCAACGTCACAAACCTGAGCCCCAAATGGGTATTCACGACCGGTGGAGATGTTTCTGCCACTCCTACCGTGGGTGGTGACGCAGTGTACTTCCCCGATTGGGGCGGTAATCTGTTCGCCGTAAACAAGAACAGTGGCCGACTCATCTGGTCTCACAAGATCTCCGAATACGATGGCGTCGACGGGGCTGTCTCTCGTGTTAGCCCTGCGGTGGATGATGACCAGTTAATCATTGGTGACATCGAAAGTGCCCTTCAGGTGCACAACGGCGCGAACGTGATTGCAGTAGATAGGCAGACGGGAACGCTCCGATGGATTACGCAGGTGGATGCTCATCCAGCAGCAATCATCACTGGGTCTCCGGTTGTCTTCGACGGCGTTGTTTACATTGGGGTCTCTTCGAACGAAGAAACTCTGGCAGGCATTAATCCGGCATATCCATGTTGCAGCTTTCGCGGCAGCGTAGTGGCACTCGATTCGAAGAGTGGCGCAATGCTTTGGAAGACTTTCGACGTGCCCGATAACGGTGGGCGGACTGACCAATACAGCGGCGGTGCGGTATGGCAACCACCCGCGATTGATCCCAAGCGCGGTACGCTCTTTATTGGTACCGGGAACAACTACAAGGTTCCCGCAGAGGTACAAGCTTGCCAGAACGCAACTCCCACGGCGACCTGCGTCGCGGCTGATGATTTCTTCGATACCGCCCTTTCATTGGATTTAAAGACCGGACAGATCAAGTGGGCCAAGAGGCTGCAAGGCATTGACACTTGGACATTTGCATGCACGCTTTTTGGGGGAACAAACCCGAACTGTCCCGTACCCAGCAGCCCGGATTTCGACCTTGGAGGATCAGGACCCAATCTGGTCGGTGACATTGTCGGCTTTGGCCAGAAGAGCGGCATCAATTGGGCGCTCAATGCCAATAACGGCAGCATCGTTTGGAGCACACCGGTCGGGCCAGGCGCTGGCGGTACGCTCGGAGGCATCCAGTGGGGCACTGCGACTGATGGTAAGCGCATTTACGTCGCTATCGCGAATAGCGGCCATCGCCCCTTTACCTTGGCGCCCTCGGGACAGCAGATTACGTGGGGAGCGTGGAGCGCTCTTGATGTCCACACTGGAAAGATCCTTTGGCAGACTGCAGACCCCACTGCAGGCACCATGGACGAGGGCTCGGTGAGTGTTGCAAATGGCGTGATGTATGCGGGCTCTTATGCAGGGCAGATGTACGCGCTGGACACAATAACCGGAAAGGTCCTCTGGAGCTTCGCAAGCGGGGGCTCGGTAATCGATGGGCCATCAATCGTGAACGGTACCCTTTATTGGGGATCGGGCTATCGAAATATTCCGCCCGGAATCGGAAATAACAAAGTGTTCGCGTTCACTCTGGCCGGCTCGGACCATGGAGGCCGGAAATAGTGGCGTTCGACGTTTGCATGAATGATTGAGCCTCTCAACTGACTCCGCGCTCTAGCTGTGGGGTGGCTTGCAGACCTTTACCGACGCGTGCTGGTCACGAGAGGTGCACGCGGCATAAACGGCTGTAATACATAAGGAGATTTGAACATGAAGACCTTACTGCGCCTCTGCGCGACTTCAGCATGGGCTCTGATAATGAGCGCCACTTGCTTTGCCCAGCACTACAAGCAAACCAATCTTGTTTCCAACACGTCAGGAGTCGCTCCTGTCACCGATCCTCAACTGATAAACGCGTGGGGCTTGTCCCGGGCTTCCGGCAGTCCATGGTGGGTCTCTGACGAAGCGACAGGGGTCAGCACGTTGTACAACGGAGCAGGTGTCAAGCAGTCTCTGGTCGTCTCCATCCCGCCAGCCGATCCCGGAAATAAGAACACGCCGACAGGCACACCCACCGGCACCATATCCAATACTAGTCCAACTGACTTTTTGCTGGCAGCAGGCAAACCAGCCCTATTCCTGTTCTCCACCATTGATGGGACACTTGCCGGATGGAACCCAGCGGTGGCCCTGGCTCCAGGGGCCGCACCGCCCTCGACCAATGCTGTGACCGTGGTCAAAACCACCGACGGATCCAGCTACACCGGCCTGACCAGCGCTTTCATTGATAGCAACCGCTTCCTCTATGCAGCTAACTTCACCAAGGGCCGGGTGGACGTTTACGACAACGCATTTAAAGCTGTAACACTCTCCAAAAAGGACTCCAACGGAGTTTCCTCTAACGGCGACGTCCGGTTCTCGGCAAAGGCTTTCGTCGACGAACGCCTGCCGGCCCACTATGTGCCTTTCAACGTGCAAGCCATAGGCAACGACATTGTCGTCACCTATGTGCTCCACGAGGGAAGTTCACCCTTTGAAACCGACGGCCCGGGCTTGGGCTTTGTTGACATTTACAGTTCTACAGGCACCCTCCTACGGCGTCTCGAACACGGTGATTGGCTGAACGCTCCCTGGGGCGTGGCTCTGGCTCCGCTCGATTTCGGACGCTTCAGCCATGACTTGCTCATCGGCCAGTTCGCGGGTGGGGGAGACACTCAATCCAGCGGCTTCATCGCCGCCTATGATTTAGCTACGGGAAAATTTGTCGGCCTGCTGCAGGATGCAAGCGGAAAGCCGCTGGCCATCAATGGAATCTGGTCCCTCAGCCCTGGGAATGTCAGCCCGATCAACAGCGATCCCGCGGGTGCTCCTGCCGCGGAAATGTTCTTTACCGCCGGACCGAACCATGGCTCGGCAGGCTTGTTTGGTTATTTGACCGCGGTTTCGACAGAGTTGATCGAAGGCAACGGGCAGTAGTCAGATCAGCAATCACAGCGTTGTTGGGTGGAATGCATCGAAATCAATGCATTCCACCCCTCCCACGTTTCGATTGTTGGGCCCGTCGACCCGGTCAAGTACGCGGAGGCATTCGGCGCCACGGGCCTCCGAATTGATCATCCAGACCAAATCACTACTACCCTGCGAAAAGCGTTCGACATTCCTGGTCCCGTGCTCGTCGGCGTTCCCGTTGACTGTTGACAGAATGTGAAATTGTTTGAACAGGTGTAAGAGGGCAGCGTCACGTATTCGGTTGCGGACGGAGTGGCGGCTTCACCGAGGCTGTCGGTTTCAAAATCTCGACCATATCAACTACTCACGAAACGTCAGGAGATCTAACGCTATGTCCAACGTACAGAAAAATGACAACCTGTCCACTCCCGCCGCACGAAAGATGACAGGTATCATCGACGTCCACTCTCACATCATCACGACTCTCGGGTCGCAGGCGCCGATGGACAAACTGCCGCCTTGGTCGATCGAGCAGTCTTTGTCAATCATGGATGCGAATGGAGTCTCCGCATCAGTGTTGTCGCTGCCTGATTCGACCAGTCACGCGAAAGGACCAGAGGCCTGCGAACTCGCGAGGCGAATCAATGAACAACTGGCCGACATCGTCTCAAAACATCCCACACGCTTCGGAGCCATGGCGACGTTACCGGCACTGGCGGAAACAGACGGTCTGCTCGAAGAGATGGCGTATGCACTCGATACGCTGAAGCTTGATGGCGTTGCGACCACGACAAGCACCGATGACATCTACCTTGGCGACACCCGTTACGACCCATGGCTTGAGGAGATGAACCGCCGCGAAATCACCTTGTTTGTCCACCCAGTTCCAGCCAAGGCATCTCGTTCTGTCGATCTTGGCATCGACGTGTCGATTTTGGAGTTCATGTTCGACACCACCCGGATGCTCACCAACATGATCTTCAGCGGGGCCAAGAAGCGCTTCTCGAAGATCAAAATCATTTCCACCCATGGCGGAGGAACGATTCCATATTTGATGACGCGTATCGATACTCTTGAAAAAGTTTTCGGTCCTGGCAAGGGCCGCCCGCACCTGCGTCCAGAGGAGGTCCGCGAAGGTCTGGCGTCTTTCTACTACGACCTTACCGCGGCAACATCTCCCGCGCAGCTCTTTGGTCTACAGCAGATGGTGCCGCTCTCCCACCTGGCGATGGGCTTCGACAATCCCTTCATGCCGGCATCGACGTTTCCACCTGCCATTCAGGATATGCAGCGCTGGCACGGCTTCAGCGACACTGACGTTTCTTCCATCGGTCATCGGAATGCGGAGTCGCTCTATCCCGCTCTCGCCGGTCGCCTGCAGCAGTCGAAAGTGGCGTGAAGGGTCCGACACAGGGTTCAGAGTCCCATTTTTCCGTTTTTGAGGTAGGCACTTGACTCAGATAGTACGAAGGAGAACATCAATATGACCACAATTAGTTACAGCATTGCAGAGCCGGCTCTTCGGTCACCCGTCGAGGAGTGGCAACCTCATGGCAAGCAGAGCGAGTCCACTACCGAGTGGTGGTACTTGACCGCAATACCCCACGATACCGGGAACCCTTATTTCCTGGTTTGGTGTCCCTTCCACTTCAGTGGTGAGAAGGCTAGTCCGGCGCCTGCCGGTCTACCGGGCGGCCGCAGGGCAATCGCCGCTATGACCAGCTTCACGGACTACCGCGACAACTTCCGCATCGCTGATTTCCCGGCAGCAGTGATGAATGAGGCCGACCCTCGGGATCCTAGGACCAACGCGCTTCGTTTCGTTGCCGGCGAATACAGCTCCGAGTGGTCCTACGAGGCTGGCAGCATGAACCTGACGGTCGCATCCCCGCAGCTGTCCTACGATCTGCGCCTCACCGGTGCGGAGAAGGTCATGTACGCCAAGGACAAGCTCGGCATCAAGGGTTTTATTCAGGAGGGAGCGCAGGAGGACCGGAGCTACTATTATTCGCTGCCGCGTGTCGAGATCGCCGGCCGGATCACTTACACCGGAAAGGACGCCCTCCGGCGCGAGATCGACGTGACCGGGCAGGGATGGGTCGACCGCCAGTGGGGCGACTTCCTGACCAAGTCCTGGGAGTGGTCCTCTGTGCGCTTCTCCAACGGCGCCCGAGTCAACCTGTACAACTTCGCCAACGGCTACCAGGTCGCGACTTATCAAAAGGCAGACGGCTCCACGCAATGGCTGGAGTCCTTTCTTGTCCGGCAGAACGGCTACCTCAAAACGCCTGAGCGAGGAATATGGCTGTCGTGGGGCTGGAGCTATGAGTTCCCCGTCGAGGTGGAGGGCAGCCGCCACTACACCCTGGAGCCGTTCAGCAAGCTCGATGTCTTCGAGAACCCGAACAATACCTTCTTCGAAGGTCCTTCGCGCCTTATCAATGACGACACAGGAGAAATGGTTGGAGTTGCGGTTACTGAGTCGATGGACGTTCGCATCATGCAGAATGCGCCGTACGCTGCCAACCAGCATTGACGTTTTCAAAAGAAGCATATGTAGCCGATTGGCATTCGTACTCCCAGGTAAAGAACCGCAGAACATACGCGAGTGCCAATCGATGTCCTGACTGACTGCGCACTCATGCTTGTCGATCTTCATGCCCGCGTTTGCATTGATGAACCGCGACCTGGGCAGTCTGTTGAGCGCCATCAGCGAACTCCCGGTTACTGTCCCGGAGGATTAGTAAATGGTCGTCACCATGACCGTTTCTCAGCGAGTGAGTCTCAGTGCCTTGGTTCCGACAGTCGACAGCGTGCGGGAGCTAACTGCTAACGTTTGGGAGATAGACATTGAGTGCGATCGAGAGTGGGAAGTTACTGGCCTCACAAGGAAATCGACGGCCTCGGATTTCGCTACGACGGAATGGTTATCTTTGGCCCTGCCTTCAGTAGAACAAAAGAATATATCTCATGATGGATTCCTTTCTGCCTGTCGCCACAAGAAGCTACCCGGTGGGGGTAAATTGCACCGCGAAAGAAGAAGGGAGAAAACAATGAGTGCAATCAACAATGTAAAGGTACCGGGCGTTCGCAAAGAAACCGACAGCCTCGGTGAAGTCGACGTGCCGAGGGACAAACTATGGGGTGCTCAGACCCAGCGTTCGCTCGAGCATTTCCGTATCGGCAAGGATTTGATTCCGCGTGAAATGGTCACGGCATACGCCATTTTAAAGAAGGCCGCTGCCACGGCAAATCATGACAGTAAGCGGCTCGACGATCAGAAGTATAAATTGATGGTTCAAACTTGCGACGAAATTCTTGCGGGTCAGCATCACGACATGTTCCCGTTGCATGTGTGGATGACGGGCAGCGGCACCCAATTCAATATGAACGTGAACGAGGTGATTTCCAATCGGTGCTGCCAGCTGGCGGGCACGCCACTCGGAAGCAAAAAGCCGGTGCACCCGAAAGACGACGTGAATATGGCTCAGTCCTCAAATGATACGTTTCCTTCGGCTATGAATATCGCGGCTGCAGTCAATGTAGAGCAACGCCTTATTCCAGCGGTAAAAGCGCTGCACGACTCGATTGCAGAGAAGGCAGGGGAGTGGAAAGACATTGTCAAGATCGGGCGTACCCATATGCAGGACGCCGTTCCGCTGACCTTGGGCGAGGAATGGTCCGGCTACGTCGGGGTGCTTGCGGACGATCTCGACCGTCTTGAGACCTCGCTACAAGGGGTGTACCGCTTGGCGCTTGGTGGCACAGCGGTGGGAACTGGCCTCAATTCGGTGCCCG
>JAOAPL010000298.1 GCA_025462925.1 Acidobacteriaceae bacterium | reverse complement strand
AACGGTGTAAAGCAATTCGACGACCAGCAGTATCAGTAGGAATTGATCCAATATGCTGACTGCCTGGCCGGCCAACGCGTGTGCAATCAAAGCCGTGAATATGCTTTTGAAAGCGATAGACAACAGGCCTAGAGCGGTGATCGTGAGCAGAAGACCGAGTCCGACGTATACTGCGTCCTCAACCAGGTTCAGCCCCCGTACGATGAACAGGCGGAGCGGATGAGTCGTGTTCTTCTGCTCTGCAACCACACCTGCCTTCATACGAGGTAGTGCCTCCGCTTGAGTTGGAATCCCAAGCGGTTCTTCAGGTTGGCGATTGAATAGCGGCGTTTGCGAGTGGCGGCTTGCTGGAACGTGGAGAATTGAAACCAGCGAAGTAATGCATTGCCCTCGCGTCGAGCAATTTCATTTGCCTTTCATGAACCTCCCCGATACTCTGCTTGAACCTATGTTTTTGCAGGGATTGTGGATGGCAGGACTCGGGATGGCGTCGTCAGTGCTTGCTGACGGGAGTCAGACTGCCGCTCAAACCCGGAGCGTTCGTGCGGGCGAACAAGAGATTTTTTATTACGACAATGGTCAAGGCCCCGTGCTCCTCCTTGTTCATGGCATGTTCGGCGACTTCGCCGATTGGGAGCCGGTGCTAGAGCCACTTTCCAAGAATTATCGCGTCATAGCGATCGATCTGCCCGGCTTCGGCGCGTCGTCCAAACCGAATGTCGACTACACCGCGGAATTTTTTGTCGGCGCGATCCACTCGTTTCTGGACGAATTGAATATTGCAAAGGCGACGCTGGTGGGGAATTCGTTCGGTGGCATCGTCTGCATGCTGTTCGCGATTAGATTTCCGGAGCAGGTCGAGAACCTGGTACTCATAGACAGCGGGGGATTCCAGGACTGGACGGACGAGGAAAAAAGAGATGCCCAGATTCGTTTCCGCAAAGATAATCTGCGGAGATTGACTCCTGAAAAACATCAGCAGATATTCAGCTCGTTATTTGTGAAAGGCGCTTCCGCCATCAGCGCCGCTTACATAAAGAAGCAGGATGCCAAACTCCTCCGCAGCGATTTCGAGCAGTATATCCACGCTATTAATAGCAGTGTTCAACTGGCACTTGAACCGGCGCTACTCAATCGGCTCCCGGAAATAAGTAGCCGGACATTGCTGCTGCAAGGGCAACAGGACAATGTGCTCCCATTACATTGGGCACAGGGAGCAGTGCGGAAATTCCCAAATGCACGGCTTCATGTGCTCCCCGATTGCGGACACGTCCCGCAACTCGAGTCCGGACCAGAAGTGGTGCGCCTGATCACAGAATTCGTCTCTAGGCCCTAGCGCTGACACTTCCAGTTTCAGGCAAGAAGGCACTGAAGATTGCCAGCGAACAAGATGCCACTGCCATGATGGCGAAGCCGGGGATGAAGCTTCCGGTGCGATCACGCAATGCCCCGGCCAAAACGGGAGCAAAAAAAGCTGCGCTGTACGACACGCTGAAATACACGCCTAACACCATCGCTAAACGCTTGGGCGTTGTCCCCGGAAGTTCCATAGCTAAAGTAGACAGCGGGGAGATCCACAGAAAAAGCGATGCGCCGAAGAATGCAGCGCACGCAAATAGAAGTGTTCTGTCCCGCAGCAGAAACAAACCAAACGCCGATAAGGTCATGAAAATCGCCGGAGCCCAGATCAGCGGCTTTCTGCGAGTGAATACCTTGCAGAGAAACCCGCCGAGGATGGCTGCGGGAATCCCGGCCAGATTGAAGAGACCGGTGAGGCGAGAGCCATCCAACTTCGTCATGCCGAGCGATTCCGAGTAAAACGTCGGCAGCCAAGTATTCAAGCAGAGATAGAGTGCCAGCGGTCCTGAGAATCCCAACGCCAGGCACCATGTTTCTTTGCCCTTCAGCACACTCAAATAGCTTTCTTGACCTGCATGGCTGCTTGATTTCTGCGGATCGTCACGCTCTCTTCCTCCAATGATCCACGCCACCGCCAACGCTATGCTCGCAATGGCATACGCAATGAGCGTTTCGCGCTGCCCGATACGGGCGGCGAGAGGAATGGTTAGGAACAGGGAAGCGGTGATGCCGGTATTGACGGCGACGTAGTTGAATCCGTTCACCACCGGCAACTCGCGGCGGGGAAACCATTGCATCACCACAGGGCCGATCAACGTGACCAGAATCGCCCCGCCCAAGCCAAAGAAGAACCGCGAAGTGAGAATTGCGGCGAAGGATCCGGCGAAGGGGGTGAAGAGACTCGCGCAGATCAGGATCAAGCCCAGCGATATGGCACGCGAGATGCCCATCCACGACGCCATCCACCCAGCAATGAAGGGCATGAAGATTTTCGAAAACGACACCACAGAAATCAGCAGACTTGATTGCGCGTGATTCAACCCAAACTTACTTTGGAACTCCGAAAGGAACGGCGCATATCCGATCCAGGACAATCCGAAAATGACATAACTGAAGAACAGGACCGGCTCAATGAAGAAGCGGTATGGGCTGGGGCGTTCGGGCGCGACGGCTGGGGTGGCTGACATAGCGAACGAGAATACCTCTTGACACGCAATTTGGAAAGATGTAAAACGAACACTCGTTTTCTTCCCCTCACAGGTAATCCGGTATTTTTGGGCAGTAAAAAGTCACGAAAATAATAAAAAACGACTGTTCGTTTTTAAAGGAATCCGCAGAATGCCGAAGCTTACGGTCAGCGATGTCCTGCGAAACAAACGGAAGATAGAAGCGGCCGCGCTTCAAGTCTTCGTCAAGCAGGGCTTCCACGGCACTTCCATCCGCGACATTGCCAACGCTTCCGGCGTCTCCATCGGCAACATTTACAACTATTACAAGACCAAGCAAGACCTGTATAAAGCCATTGCCGAGCATTACGAGAGCCGTATGCAGGCGCTGCGCGCCAGCGCGATCGAAGGCATGGACGACATGTTCGATCCGCAAGCGCTGTTGCAATTTGCCGGACGGCTGCGCGACATCGTCCATAACGAGACCGACTACTGGCGGTTGATGTACATCGACGTCACCGAGTTCGGCAATCAGCATTTCGCGCATCTCTATCGCAACCTGGCCAAGGATTTGAAGTCAGCGCTTGGCAAGAAACTGCGCGATCCCAAGCGTGGTAATTGGGCAGGAGTGGATCCAGCGCTGGCATTCACCAGCATCTATCTCCAATTCTTCACTTATTTTCTTGTCGAAACTCTTTTTGGTGGCAAGCAGCACCTGGGTGTTCCTGATGACCTTGCAATAAAGCAAATGATCACAATCTACGCACGCGGCTTGGGGCTGCAATCCCCGGTCCCGGCACGGAGAGCTGCGAAAGCAGGAGGAAAACAATGAGCCGTATCCATTACAAAATATTGATTTCGATACTGGTATTGGCATTCAGCATCGCGGCCCTCGCACAGACCGGCACTACCGGCCAAGTGATCGGCGCGGTAACAGATCCGTCCGGCGCCATGGTTTCAGGGGCGAAGATTGAACTCTCCGGTGGCGCTGGCGTTAAGCGCGAGACCACCACGAACGGCACGGGCGAATACATATTTTCCCTGGTGCCCGCCGGAAACTACGTTGTTACCGTCAGTTCTGCGAATTTTCGCAAAGTCGAGGTGAAGAATGTGGTGGTGCGCATCACCGAGACCACTCGACTAAACGTGCCGTTGGCGCTGTTGAGCGCCGCAGAAAATGTGACTGTCACGGCAGAAGCGCCGTTGCTGCAAACCACGTCGCCGGCGAACGGCCGTGTTGTGGATTCGGAAACGATCACTGAGTTGCCGTTGGCCACTCGCAATTTCACGCAGATACTCACGCTTTCGACCGGCACAGCTACTTTCCTGCCGGACAACACCGCAGTGGGACGCAACTCGCAAAACATTTCCGTCAACGGCGGACGCGTTACCTGGAACAACTTCCAGATCAACGGCGTGGACTCGAACTCAATGGGTACCAATTCCGCGCCTTCGCTCTCAATCCCAGCGCCGGAGACGATCGAAGAATTCAAAGTGCAGACTTCGATGTATGACGCCACCTTTGGACGGTCGGCGGGTGGCAACGTACAGGCGGTCACGAAAAGCGGCACAGACAATTATCACGGCAGCCTTTACGAATACTTCCGCAACGACGCTCTCAATGCCAATGACCCGATATTAAAATCTGCCAATGTAAAGCGCCCAACGTTGCGCCGCAATGTTTACGGCGGCACCTTGGGTGGACCGATTGTCAAAGACAAGCTGTTCTTCTTTGGCTCTTATCAAGGCACTCGTGAAGCCAATGCGGCTTCGCGTATCAACAGCCAATCGTCGAATATTCTGATTGCTGATGGTCTTACAAACGACCGCTCGTTGGCCACATTGACATCAATCTTTGGTACCAGGCCGGGCACGTTCGGACCGGTCGGCAGCGCAGGGAATCCGATCAGTCCCATCGCGGTGAGTCTGTTGAATGCCAAACTTCCGAACGGCAACTTTCTAATTCCGACGCCGAACGGCTCAGATCCTACTTGCGCTGCACTCTGCCGTTATTCTGGAGCGACCGCGTCTATCTATCACGAAGAACAATTCAACGGAAATATTGACTACCAGGTCAGCGCAAACAACCATCTCTCCGGGAAATTTTTCTTCATGAACGCCCCACAAACATTGGTGTTGCCCAGCTTCCTCGGCGGCGGTCCTAACGTCCCGGGCTATGGCAATTTCCAGCAGAACAACGGACGCATTATCGCGATCTCTGACACCCATGTTTTCAGCCCCCGGACAGTGAATGAATTCCGCGCCGGCTACAATTTCTTGCGCGTGGACGCTTACCCGCAGGAACCAGTAACGGACGCTTCAGTCGGCATCAACCGTTCGAATGCGGCAACGCAGCCAGGATTGGGTTTCATCCAGATCGCGTCGGCTGCCGGCGGAATTGGGTTCGGGACATCAGCAACCATCGACGTGAAAGCGACTTCGCCGTCCACGACTATCTATGACGCACTGACCTTGATTCGCGGCAACCACAACTTCAGGATCGGCGGCGAATTCCGCGATAATCAAAACCTCTATACCCTGAACTTCTTTACTCGCGGGCAGATCATCTTCAGCAACTTCAATGACTTCCTTACTGGACGTCCGCTAGTCACGGTGTTTGGAAGCGGCGACGGTAATCGTCACCTGAAAGCTGAGGACTACAACTTCTTCGTCCAGGACGATTGGAAGATCAAGAAGAACCTCACGCTGAATGTTGGACTGCGCTACGAACTTGATAGTCCGGTGACCGATACCAAGGGCCGTATCTCAACTTTCGACCCAACTCTTTACCAACCTACACTGTTGAGCCCCGCAGGACCTCCGTCCACGGGCTATGTCATCGCCGGGAATTTTGGTACAGTACCGGCGGGCGTAGCGAAAGCAAGCAACAACTCAGTGTTGAATAGTTCGGATCCCAATAACTTCGCGCCCCGCATCGGCTTCGCGTATTCTCCGATGTCGTCAGACAAGATGGTGGTGCGTGGGGGTTACGGTCTCTTCTATCAACGCAGTTCCTTCCAATACATCACGCTGAATGTGATTGCCCCACCGACGTATGTGTTCGGGCAAAGTGCGTTATTTCCATCGCTGGCGAATCCGTTCTTTGCCGCACCTCCCGTATCGGCGTTCCCAACACTTGTCCCGCCTGTAACACTGGCTGGCCAGTTCTTTGACCGCAATCTGAGGACACCTTACATCCAGCAATTCAATCTGGGATTCCAGTATCAGCTGGCGAAGAACACCATGCTGGACGTTGGATATGTTGGTAGCCACGGGCTGGACTTGTTTCGCGCCGTTCCTATCAATGGAGCCCGCTTAGTACCGACAGGCGGCTCCATCACCAATGCCGTGACTAACGCGGTGATCACGACGAACCTTCCCACCAATGCGGCTGCTCGTGCGCCGTTCCAAGGCACAGCGGTAAACAACTTCTTCCTGAACCAGACGACCGCGCAGTCAAACTACAATTCGATGCAGGTGAGCTTGAATCAACGCGCATTCCGCGGTCTGCAGATACTTGCCTCCTACACTTATTCCAAGTCGATCGACAACGCCTCCGGACAAGGCGGCGGCTCTGGAACGGGCGGCGTATTGAATCCCGGTGCAGTTGGCGAAACGGTCAACGTGCTTGGCCTACCTTCCGATCCGAGGTCTAATCGCGGCGTCTCTGACTTCGACCGCACGCACCGCTTAGTGGTGAGTTACATCGCGGCGATCCCGGCTCCGAAGATTGCAAGCGACAATGCGGTCGCCAAGGGCTTCCTTGCAGGGTGGAGTGTTTCGGGAATCACCACATGGATGTCTGGCTTGCCCATCGATGTCGTAGACAACGGCGCTGCTTCGCTCTATGGATTCAATGCTGGCGGAACGACGCTCGCACGACCGAATTTGATCGGTGACCCCTATTCCAATATTCCCGCTGGATATTATTTCAACCCCGCGGCATTCCAGCGCCCGGTGCTGGGAGCCAATGCATTGATTCCGAGTTCCGGTGGTACGGCGACAACGGCGGCGACATGCGGCACCGCGGCCGTAGTTTGCACCGACTTCGGCACGCTGGGCCGCAATGCGCTCCGCGGACCCAGACAATCGAATTTCGATTTTTCACTCATAAAGAATTTCTCCGTGACTGAACGCACCAAGGTGGAGTTCCGGACAGATTTCTTCAACCTCTTCAACCACGTGAATTACGCCAATCCGCTGAGCGACTTCAACGCAGTGGCGGGATCCGGCGGCGGCATCGATCCTCTTACCGGGCTCATCAAGCCGTTGGTGGCTGGGACGGCTGGCACCGGACCAGGATCCTTCGGGAAGATCATCTCTGCATCGAGCAATCCTCGGCTGGTGCAATTTGCATTGAAGTTGAAGTTCTAACTCATCGGGGCGCCGGATGATCCCGGCGCCTTTCTTTTCCACTACATCTATGCACGTTGGAATCTCAGCCTACGCCACGTACATTCCGTCCCGCGCCCAATCCAGCGAATACCTGGCGGAAGCGACGGGCATTCCGCGTGATGTGCTGGAGGAAAAATTCGGAATCATGAGCAAGCCGTGGGCTGCCGAGGGCGAGCAGGTTTCGGCGATGGCCGTCCATGCTGCTAAGTCCGCGCTGAACGGTTGTGATCCCAAGACTATCGACGTCGTGATCTGGACGGGAAGTGAGCACAAGGATTTCCCGTTGTGGTCGGCAGGGCCGAAGGTGCAGCACGAGATCGGCGCAGTTAACGCCTGGTCCACAGATGTAGCTTCGCGTTGCGCGAGCACCCAAGTGGGATTGAAGTTCGCAAAAGACATGATGATTGCTGACCCGAAGGTCAATAAAGTCCTTCTCGCCGGCGGACATCGCATGATCGACAAATTGAATTACAAGAACGAGCGCACCCGCTTCATGTTCAATATGTCTGATGCGGCAAGCGCGATTCTCCTCGAACGGAATGCCCCGCGCAACCAGCTTTTCGAAACAGTCTTAATCACTGACGGTTCATTCTCCGAGGATGTTTACGTCACTGGCGGGGGGACGCGCGTGCCTTTGACCAAAGAGAATTTCGATCCTGCCATGCTCACGCTGGAAGTGCCGCAGCCTGCTGCGATGAAAGACCGGCTGGATAAACTCTCGATGCGAAACTTCATTTCCTGCATCGAGCGATCAGTTACGCGCAGCGGCTTCTCGATAAAGGACATAGGATATCTCGCCATCATCCACATGAAACGCTCTGCGCATGAGGCCGTCTTGAATGAATTGGGATTGAAGCCGGAGCAATCGACATATCTGGAGCACTTCGGACACGCGGGCGCGCCGGACGTAGTGCGGTCTTTGGAACTTGGCGTGGAACAAGGTAAGCTGCGTGACGGCAATATCGCCGTTCTCTGCGGCGCCGGCACAGGATATATTTGGGCCGCGAGTTGTGTGCGGTGGGGCCCGGTTCTCAACTAGAAATCATGAGATTGAAAAACAAGATTGCTTTCATAACTGGCGCAGCCCGCGGATTGGGGCGCGCAACCGCGCTGTCATTCGCAAAAGAAGGCGCCAGCGTGGCAGTTTGCGATATCGGCGCCAGCGATTCAGGCTTGGCCAGTGAGATCGAAAAGGCCGGCGCTCGCTATGCGTACTTCCCATGCGATGTGACGAAATCGGACCAGGTCAATGAAGTAGTGAAGGCGATCTCGGCGAAGCTCGGTGCAATCGACATTTTGGTCAATAACGCTGGCATCACGCAGGACGCGACTCTGGCCAAGATGACTGAGGAGCAGTGGAACGCAGTGATCGGCGTGAACCTTTCCGGCGTATTTTTGTGCACGAAGGCAGTAGTTCCGGGAATGATCGAGAAGAAGGCGGGGA
Organism: Acidobacteriaceae bacterium; assembly: GCA_025462925.1. Taxonomy (GTDB): domain Bacteria; phylum Acidobacteriota; class Terriglobia; order Terriglobales; family Acidobacteriaceae; genus JAICLA01. Next base: position 12,562 of record JAOAPL010000298.1, on the reverse strand, counting down.
AGATCATTAATCTTTCTTCGATCGTTGGATTGTATGGCAATTTTGGCCAGACGAATTACGCGGCGACAAAATCTGGCGTGATCGGAATGACTAAAACCTGGGCACGCGAACTCGGGCCAAAGGGAATCAACGTCAATGCGGTTGCGCCCGGATTCATCGCAACGGAGATGGTGAGGAAGATGCCGCAGGATGTTCTTGACGGCATGAAGCAACGCACTCCCATGCGAAGGATCGGCGAACCGCAGGACATCGCTAATGCATGCGTCTTCCTCGCTTCGCATGAGGCGGATTTCATTAATGGCGCCGTGTTGAGCGTCGACGGCGGGCTTGTTCTTTAGGAATCGCTATGCAAGTTCCCAATCACGAGATGAACAGGGTGTATGACTGGATCGCAAAACACGCGACCTTTACGCCCGAGAAACTGGCCATCGTGGATGTCGCGAGTGGTCGCCGAATCAATTATCGGGAGTTCAATGAGGAAGCGAACAGGGCGGCTAATCTCTTTGAATCCTTGGGAGCAAAAGCAGGAGATCGAATCGCGATCATTGCCCCTAACTCCGCTGAAATATTATTTACTCTCTTCGGCGCGACGAAAATCGGCGCCATCTTTGTTCCGCTGAATCACAAGTTGCCTGCGGCAGAGCTGTTGCCCATCATCCAGAACTGCGAGCCGATGATTCTGATCTATGCTGAGGAGTTTGCGGCAACGGTCAGCGAGCTGCGTGGGCAGCACCGATTCTCAAATGTGATCAAGCTGAGCCCACAGGTTGATGCCGATGAGGTGTCCTGGCAAGAATCTCTGGACGAGCAATCATCGGCGCGTAACAAGCACATACCTGTTGACCAGAATTCACCGCAGATGTTGTTGTATACATCCGGCACAACCGGGAAGCCCAAAGGCGTGATCCTCCCGCATCGCATGCAGTTTTTCAATGCGATTAACTTCGCATTGCGGGACCTGAATGGCAGTGACCGCGTCTTGATCCACACTCCCATGTTCTACACAGGGGGGCTGAATGTGTACACAACGCCATCGTTCCTGCTCGGCGGAACGGTGGTGATCATGCGTCACTGGGAGGCGGACGAGGTTTTGCGGATCATCGAGCGCGAAAGGATCACGGCGTTCTTTGCAGTACCTACACAGTTCTTGATGATGGCTAATTCCGTCCTGTTCGAGAAAGCGGATCTCAGTTCCCTGAAGTGGGTGATAAGCGGTGGAGCGCCTTGTCCGTTGCCGCTGATGAAGCGTCTGATGGCGCGCGGCCTCCTATTCAAGCAGGGTTTTGGGATGACGGAAGTCGGAGTCAATTGTTTCTGTCTGGAGATTCCTGACGCCGAAAGAAAGATCGGTTCCATAGGATTTCCCAACTTCGCGATGGAAGCCCGAATCGTTGATGATGACGGCGTGGATGTGGCCGCAAATGTCAGCGGTGAGTTGATATTGCGCACGCCCTGCATGTGCAACGGATACTGGAACAACCCTGAGCAGACCGCGCAAGCGATACGCGATGGCTGGTTCTATACCGGCGATATCGCTAAGTTCGATGACGAGGGATATTGCTATATTGTCGATCGCAAGAAGGACATGTTCATCAGCGGGGGTGAGAATGTCTATCCTGCGGAAGTAGAAAAGCTTCTGATCCGTCATCCGAAGATCTTGGAAGTCGCGGTGGTTGGTGTTCCAAATGCGAAGTGGGGCGAGGTTGGTGCGGCCGTAGTGATCTTGAAGTCCGGTGAAAGCGCCACGGAAGAAGAGATCTTAAGTTTTTGCCAATCGCAGATTGCAAAATTCAAAATTCCACGATCGGTGTATTTCGTGCAGTCACTCCCTCGCACGGTCACGCAAAAAGTTCAGAAACAAGAGCTAAAGCGAGTGATCCTGGTGGAGTTTGAGGGACGCCAGTCAGAAAAGGTTGCAGAAGGAAAAGCTGCTGTGTAGCTGTTTTTAAATCCCAAGTTCAAGTCAGGTGCCAAGATCATGGCAAAAAAAATCATCGTCGCCGTTTTGCTGCTTCTAGTGTTCGGGTTCGTGGGCTGCGTCCTTTATATAAGACAGAACCCGCTTGCCGTATTCACCAGGATCGAGCGCAGCACTTTGGCCAAGGCACAATTTCAGAAAAAACGCGCTTCGTCCACGACTGGCGACCTTGTCTATTGGGAGAAGGGAACCGGGCCTGTGCTTATCTTCGTGCATGGCGCTGGTGATCAGGCGGGGACGTGGTCAAAAGTTGCGCCTGCGTTCGCAAATTCTTACAGGGTGATCGTCCCCGATCTCGCCGGGCACGGTGAAAGCGATCCAAATTCCGGGCCGATATCGATCGGAGACGAAGTCAAAGGCCTGGAGGCTTTGTTCGGAAGTTTGAAAATCGATAAGGCGATCCTCGTGGGCAATTCCATGGGAGCGTGGGTCAGCGTGCTTTATGCGTATCAGCATCCGGATTCGGTGGAGAGGCTGGTACTCGTTAATGGAGGTCCGTATGCCGTAAATGCTTCGTACAACCTGATGCCGGCAAACAGGGAAGAGGCGCGCACCGTGATGAGTTCTCTGCAAGATCCGGGCAGTCCGGCGATTCCAAACTTCGTACTGGATGACATTGTGCGCAGGTCACATGCCGGCCCGATCGGGAGACTTGTGCAGGCATCGCAGGAGCAGTTCACGCTCGACGGGAAACTGGCGGGCATGAAAACCCCCGCAGACATTTTGTGGGGCCAAGCCGACAAGATGCTGGGAGAACAATACGCGGAGAGACTCCAGTCCGAACTCGTGGCGCCCAGATTGACTCTGCTGCCTCGATGCGGACATCTCCCCCAGCGCGAATGTCCGATAGCGTTCACGGCAAAGCTTTCTGAAATCTTGCAAGAAAAGCCGCCGCAGTTGAAAACGTCAAAGCCGGTACTCGGTGCACCTTCAGCAGGGGCACAGCACTAATGCTCCCGACCGTGCTGTTGGTCTGCTATTCAAGTCATCAAGCCACGGTGAAAGTGCCTAAACGAACAGCTCAACCAAATCTTCCAAGCGGACCTCGGTGAAGTCAGCAGCAACTCTGTCCGCCCCGGCCGTTTTCAAGAGTGGTCCTCGGCCATTTGCTGCAATCGCCAGACACTTCATTCCTAGCCTCCTTGCCGCCTCAATCCCATTCACTGAGTCCTCACAGACCAGAATCTGACTGGGCGGGACGCATAAGGCATCGGCAGCGAGTCGAAAAATCATCGGGTCAGGTTTGCCTTTGATTACGTCATCACCAGTGATAATCACGCGAAACCGGTTCTTAAGGTTGAGCAGTTCCAGCATGTACTGTACGCGGCTACGGCTAGCTGAACTGGCCAAAGCAATAGGCAGGTGCGCTTTATTAATCTGGTCGAAGAAACCCGCCAATCCGTCAGTAGTCTTAAGACCTTGGGCTGAGTGTTTGAAAAGGGACTCCTTCCGTGCTCCATAATCCATTACCTGCTGCTCAGTAAGTTCACCCAAAAAATGCCGCAGAATGTCGTCTCGTTTGTTGCCTTCGAGAACGAAATCCAGATCCTTATCGCTGATCTCTTTTCCAAGCGAACAGAAAAATGTCTTCCACGCTTGCTTGTGTACTGGATGGCTATCGACAATTACGCCATCTAAGTCAAAAATCACTCCCTGCAGCATTCAATTTCCTTTTTTACCTAAGCCCGGCCAAGAATATTGGGCAGCTGCATAACTCTGGAGAGTGCCAATGTCCAGAAGGTATCCGGAAATCTTGAAAGCTGCCATTTGCCCTCCCAACATGGGGAGAAGGTGAAAACCGATATCTACAGGACGCCTCATTGGCACAAGCTCCAGTACCTTAGGACGGGCGATCATTACGCCAGAAAAAGCCCAATTGCTTTCCGGGTGCTCCGGCTTTTCCTTAAAGTCCCTAATGACTGCATTGTTGTCCAACGAAACAACGCCACACTGCGTTGGGTCCGAGACCTGGTGTATAGCTAGAGATGCTAATTCCTTTCTACTATGATGAAAGGCAAGCATCTCAAGCAGACTCATATTTGTGAGTACGTCACCATAAAGAACAAAGAAGGCATCTTCGCCCGCAACAAAGCTCTGATGTTCCGCAAGCGTTCCTGCGCTGCCCAAAAGGTTTTTTTCCTCAGCGATGTGGACCTTGACTCTGCTATTCGACTTTGCGACAAAATCCCGAAACTTCTCTGGATGAGAATGAACGTTAATCAGTACTTCACAGATTCCCGCTGCTTCACAGTTTTCTAACCAGATCTGAAGCAAAGGAACACCTTGAATGGGCAGCAGACACTTAGGCATAGCATCCGTAAGAGGACGCAAACGGGTGCCGCTACCTGCCGCCAAGAGAAACGCCTTCTTCATAGGTCAACTAGCCCGCCTCAAAGCGGACTGGGGGATTGCACCTCGAAAGGTCCATTGCGAAGCACAATTTTCATCCTGATCGATGAAGGGATCGTTGACCAATACGCGCGTACCGTTGAAATCGAAGGCAAAGCGCATTTCCCTTATTCCCTGGGAGGCAAAGGCCTCCCGCACAGCAGGCTGATTTTCCTCGTCACAGTAGAGGAGCATGAAGCCACCACCGCCTGCGCCGGTGATTTTGCCTCCGATGGCTCCTTGGTCAAGTGCCAGGCGGTACATCTGATCAATGGAGGAATTGGATATTCTGTGGGAGATCTTCTTCTTGTTTTCCCAGCCTTCATGGAGCAGCAAACCTAGCTCGTGTAGATTTCCATCGAGCAACGACTTGCGCATCCTATCGGCGAGTTCCCGGATATTGTGGAGGGATTCCAGGGCAGGCCCCTCTCCGGTTCTCATAGAGGATTCCTGTTCCTTCAAAATGGACCAGGAATGATGGGCGGCACCTGTAAAGAACAGCATCAATTTTCGCTGCAAGCCATCCACAACCTCCGGCTCCAACTTGAGTGGCTCAAGACGGGTTGAGCCGTCTTGATTGAAGGTAATGAAGTTCAAGCCACCAAATGCTGCCGCGTATTCGTCCTGTTTGCCCACAGGTTTCTCCAACACCTTGTTCGCAATATGAAAAGCTTTGTCCGCCAAGTCATATTTGGAATACGAAACATGAAGATATGTGGCCATTGCCTGAAGCAAGTTGACGCAGGCACTTGCAGAAGAGCCCAAGCCTGTACCCGGAGGGATTTCCGAGGCAAGGAAGATGTCCACTGCAACTTCGCATCCCATCTCCTGTAGGACAGCGAGAGGTATTTCCAAGGCTGTACCCCGAACACTCATCTCGTTGATGTTTTTCCAGGTTTCAGATATTCGAAGATCCGAAGAGATGATTTGAATATGGCCATCCGTGCGCTTGCCGACGATGGTGTAGAAGTACTTGTTGATAGCCGTATTAAGAACCGCTCCACCATATTTTTCAAAATAGGCAGGCAAGTCCGTCCCCCCGCCGCCAAAGCTAATTCGTACCGGACTACGTACGATCAGCAAGGGGGAGCTCCACCGACGTGTGTTGAGTGTTCTGTGTTGTGGACAGATTCAGTCGCCGACCAGGAGTTGAAAAGAACCGGTTGGCCACTGCCCATACTGTTTGAAGAATCAGAGATGTATCCACAAGCAGCGACCAGTTCTGCATGTAGCGAAGGTCATAGTAGGCTTTGTCTTCTGAGGAGCTCTCGTCGCGCAAACCATGCACCTGAGCGAGACCGGTCATTCCCGGCTTTAGTACAAGCCGCTGGCGCTGCCAGTCAGAATATCTTTTGACCCGATCCTCGGTTTCGGGACGCGGGCCTACCAAACTCATATCACCTTTCAGTACATTGATCAATTGCGGCAGTTCGGTAACGCTGAGGTCTTGAAGCAGACGTTCGAGACCAGAGATATCGGCGGGAACACGGTCGCTGTCGAATCGGTACATTTGGAAGACCTGCCCGTATCGGCCGCAACGCGACTCAGAGCCAAATACCTTGCGGTGTTGCAGCCACAAAACAAGCGCGCCTGCAACCAGCAATGGCGAGGTCAGGATCAGAGCAATAATACTTAACCCACTGTCGAAAACTCGCTTAGTCATCTTCTGGAACAAGGTCGGTCCGTTCTCTGACAGCGCAAGCAGTGGCAGTCCATCCAAGTCGATCAGAGATGGACGGGTTACATAAAGCTCGTAATGGTGAGGAACAACGCTGATGTGAATGCCCCTGCGACGGCAATTCGCAATCAGATTCAAGATTTCCGCCTGCTCTAGACGATCGGAAGCGAGGATGATCTCTTCCACCTGCTCCTGTTTCAACAACGATTCTATTTGCAGCACATTGAGCTGATTGTTTCGTTCTGTCTGAAGAGATAGCTCTCCGAAGTCCTCGCCGGAAGGGAAAAGGAATCCCACCAGTTCCCATCTCAACTCTGGATGCTGTTTAATGCGTTCCGCAATTTCCCGGGCGATTCTTCCGTTGCCCAAGATCAAGACTCGTCGTCGTTTGCCTGCGGTAGAGAGCTGACGGGCAAGGACTCTAACAGATACTCTTGCTCCGAGGGCCCCTAAGAAAAAGAGCCCAGCGAAATAAAAAATAAGCAGACGGGAAATAAGATCTCTAGCCAAATAGGCTGCTGATGCAACCAGAATGATGAGAGCCACAAGCCCGCTGAAAAGCTGCGACAGGACCGACACAAATTCATATCCGCCGTAAAAGCCATCCAGCTTAAGCCGGTAAAAGACAAGGACCCATGAAATGCCGGCCATTGTTATCAGGAACAAAGATTGATGAAAAGCAATGCGCAGGTTATCCGGCGTCAAGGGGAGTCCGGTTCTCAGGAAATACGCAACCAGAGCCGACAAGCAAATCCAGATAAGATCAGTGGCAAAGACAACTCGTCTTATCGCTCCAGGATGCATAGCAAAAGTGCACTGAACTCCGCTCTTAATAATCTCTCGTTCACAAGTACAAGCGCCTATCGGAGTGATGCCGTGGCCTGCGATTCCAGATGGCTGATTTTCCAGTGCCAGGCGGAAGAAATGATCTCTTGTAGCGAAGAGTGCTCTGGTTTCCACCCTAGTTCCTGCACTATTCGACAGGGGCTGGCGCACAACACGGGAGGGTCGCCTTCTCTGCGTTGCGCAACACGCACGCGAACAGGTTTCCCAAGCACTTCCTCTACAGCATTGCAGATCTGACGGACAGAAAAGCTGTTTCCCAAACCAATGTTGTACAAACTCATCCTGGGCTGATTCATTCTCTGCAGAGCACAGATATGGGCCCGGGCAATATCTAAGACGTGCACATAGTCCCGCAGGCAAGTACCATCCGGAGTGTCATAATCATCGCCGTAGATGCTGAAAACTTCTCGTTCCTGAGCAGCAACCTGAAGCATGAGAGGGATGATATGCGTTTCGGGATCGTGTCTTTCTCCCAAGTCACTGGTCGCACCGGAGGCATTGAAGTAGCGGAAGGCGATCACGCTCCACCCGTACGCCTGTGCATACCAATTGAGAATTCGCTCGAAGATCAGCTTCGTTTCTCCGTAGGAATTAACCGGCTCCTTTCGATCATCCTCATCAATCGGAACTTTTTCAGGTATTCCATAAACCGCCGCCGACGATGAGAAAATAAAATTCTTGATACCGGCCTCACGCAAAACTTCCAGCATGGTGATTCCGGCTGCCACGTTTTCCTGGAAGAAAATGCCCGGGTTGCAAACTGATTCGGGAATCAATGCCTTAGCAGCAAAATGGAAAACCACATCAAACCTGTTATCTCTTAGGAGAGATTGCATGCCACGTCGGTCGCCGATATCCAGCTCAAAGAAGCACGCCTCATCAGGCACTGAATTCTTGAAACCGGTCGAGAGATCGTCCACGATGGTGACGCGATGTCCCAAGCGCAGCAATTCGGAGGAACAGACCGAACCCACATAACCGGCACCACCAGTAACGAGAACGTCTGCCATTCAAAAAGCCCCCGCTCCGCGTAGTACTCCCATCGGAGTCTTCATCAAAATTGTTAAGTCGAAAAATAAGGACCAGTTCTTTACATAGAAGAGGTCCATTTCCACTCTTTTCGCATAAGAAACCTCCTGTCGCCCATGGGTTTGCCAATAGCCAGTTAGACCAGGCTTCATGATGTTGAAAACCCACTTTGCGTCGCCGTATTTCTCAAGCTCGGGCGGCGTAATCATCCGGGGGCCGACCAAGCTCATCTCGCCTTTAAGTACATTGAAGAGTTGGGGCAATTCATCAAGGCTCAGTTTCCTGATGATTGACCCGATGGGGGTGATCCTAGGATCGTCTTTCAATTTGAAGTTGAGCTCAAAATTCTTGCGGAGTTGCGGATCGCGCCGGAGCAACTCATCAGCATCCATGCGCATGCTGCGCAACTTGAACGCATCAAATGGGCCATTCGGACCTATGACACGCCGCCGGTGAATTACGTGGCCGCCATCCTGAAACTTGATCGAAAGTGCGAGCAATGCAACGACGGGGGAGAACAAGAGCAGCAGAACGGTTGAGCCAACTATGTCGAGCAATCGTTTTAGGAGCCGCGCCCCTTTTTGCGCATTCTGCGAGAGCGGTATGACTTGCAGGCGCTCAGCAGAAGTGGCGGGCCAAATGTTACGCTGCAATCTTGGAAGTTCGAGAGACATATTCTTCCGCGGCTATATCAGCATCCATCATCGTTTTTATGAGCTGCCGGAAGCTCACTTCTGGCTTCCAGCCTAAAACTTCGCCGGCCTTCCGCGCGTTGCCGCATAAATACTCAACTTCAGCGGGACGTACGAGTTTAGGATCGATCTCTACGTGCTTTTTCCAATCCATCCCAACGTAAGAAAATGCCAGTTCCAGAAGTTCTTGTACGCTGTGTGTCTCGCCTGTGGCGATCACGTAGTCGTCCGCTTTAGGTTGTTGCAGCATTAGCCACATTGCCCGGACATAGTCGCCGGCATAACCCCAATCCCTCTGGGCATCCAAATTGCCCATCTTCAGCTTGTCAGCCAATCCCAACTTGATTCGTGACACATGTTTTGTAATTTTTCTGGTCACAAACTCACAGCCGCGTCGGGGAGATTCATGATTGAAGCAGATGGAGGAGCAGGCGAAAATTCCGTAACTCTCGCGATAGTTGACGGTTATGTGGTGTCCAAATACTTTTGCAACACCATAAGGGCTGCGCGGATGGAACGGAGTGTTTTCTGTCTGCGGCGACTCAGAGACTTTGCCGAACATCTCTGAAGTCGAGGCCTGCACAAACTTTGCTTTAGGGTAATGTTTTCGCAGTGCTTCCAGGATGCGCAGCACACCTAACCCATTGACATCCGCCGTGAGTACTGGCTGGTTCCATGACGCCGGAACAAAGCTCTGGGCGGCCAAATTGTAGACTTCATCCGGCTGGATCTGCAGCATGGCAACATCTAATGAGCCCTGATCCGTCAGATCTCCTTCGACAACTTTGATCTTGGGAACGATGGAGGCAATGCGATCAAATTTTTCCGAGCTGCTCCGCCGCACCAGCCCGTACACTTCATAGCCTTTGCCCAGCAAAAACTCCGCCAGGTATGATCCGTCTTGTCCAGTGATTCCTGTGATAAGGGCACGCATCGTGTTTGATTTATCCTGTTGAGGTAAGACTACTTTTCTGCACGGAAAGCTGCCCGCACGCCCGGTGATATACCGAGATTGTTCGTTCTGCCGCTTTGTTCCACGAAAAATCTGCAGCTCTCTTCAAGGCGCGTCCCCGCCAGCGGTTGGATTCGTCTGGGTTGCTGAAGGAAGTCTTTATCGCGTCAGCCATTCCAGCTACATCGAAAGGTTCAAATGTTTGCGCGCCACCTCCAGCTACTTCTGCCAGAGATCCCGCATTCGAGGTTATGACTGGACAGCCGCACGACATTGCCTCCAATATCTGAAGCCCGAAACCTTCATATAGCGAAGGGAAAATAAATAGATGGGCATGCCGCAAAAGCATGGCCAAGTCTCTGACCGGAAGATAGCCAGTTAAGACGAGATTCAACTCGCTCCAAGCCTGCCGCCCACCTAAAGCATTAATGCCTTCCAGGGGACCATAGACAACCGTCTGGAATGGGTTCCTCCCCTCCTGCCTGGCGAGAGACAAGGCACGGAAGGCAGTCACGAGGTTCTTTGTACGCCAATTGCGTGCGCTTGCAGCGAGAGCATAGGGAGGATGAATTCCGTACCGTTCTTTCAAGTATTCGACTTCCGTTGCATTTCCATTGCAATGGAAGTTGTCGTTGCATATTGCGTAGTGGATGCAAGTAATCTTCTCGGGTGAGACTTTTAATATTCTCTGAACATCTGCCGCAGTATGTTTTGAACCGGTAATGATATGAGCGGAACGCAGTGCCGCCGTCTTATATCCAGCTTTGATGAGGAGCTGCTTTGGCCATCGGTAGATTTGGAACAAAAAGGGAATCAGATCGTGTAAGGAAACCACTACGGGACAGGGTGCAGCCAGCGGTAGAGCATAAAAGGGGCTATGAAAGACATCCAATCCCTCGCGCTTACAGCGCCAGGCTAACTCAGTTTGCCCAAGAACAGAGTATTTCCCCGCGCCTATGGGAATTCGCTCAATACTCTGACGGTCCAAATCCGGAAGCGGATTCTTAGGATCTTCGTAGACAACCAGATCGAAGGTCCGTTGAAGTGGGGCCATCGCTTTCAGCAATTCGGAGACATAGGTTCCCACGCCCGAATCGTTGTACCAACGCGCATCAAAACCTACTCGCATCCGATTTGCAAGCACACCTGTATTGAGAGATCGATATGGGAACGGGGTTGTCCATCATGGATCAGCGAAAAGCGTGAATTGCGCAACGGCCTTGCTGGATAGAGGCGAACGGAGTTGAACCATACTTTAGAAATCTCATACCGGCCGAAAGCATAGATTTCGCCAACCCGGAGTTGTACACCACCTCCACTCTCCGAAATCCGCAGTCAGAAAGCATTCCTTTCAATGCAGCAAGATTAGGGGCACACATATTGGTCGGGTCCCCTCCCAGTTCACCTCGGGTATAGATGGCGATTGCAGGACGCACCATGAGATTAAGGTCTGTAGCGGTTTCCAGGATGAGCAGTTCCCTGGTGACGCTGGCTGCCCTTTCAATCAACAGCCACGGATGTTTCAAGTGGTACAAAACCCCGGCCAGTAGAACGACATCCCACATTCCCACTGTTTGGGGCGAGACGTTTAGCGGGTCGATATGCAAGTCTTCTACATTGGACTTGAGAAGAGAGCGTGCAGCCAGGAAACCCTCTTTTGATTTTCCGGGGACGTTGCCGTCCCAGACAAAAGAATCCGTCGCCAACACCCTCGAAGCGCCTCTTCTTTCCGCTTCGAATGAAAAGAATCCGTCCCACGCCCCTATGTCAAGGAAGGTCTTGCCTGATAGGTCTTCTGGAAAATTCAATTTCGTGAGCTTTGCCGCGCTGTCGTCATCACCGGGAGTGACCACGCCCTCGCCAAGATCTATGCGGTGAAACCAATTGATGTGGGAAATGCTTTGCTGTTTCGTCACCGGGCACCTCTGGCTGCCTGCTGGGATCTCTGGAAAGCGGCAATGCTCAATGCGAGGACTACCCAGAACCTGTGATTGCGTTTTCTCGGATCAACGCAGATGGCCCACAGCGGGTCGGCCTTCGCAAGGCCATCCCAATTCTCTTGCAGCTTACGCGACGAGGACATTAGCAACCTTGCCTTTCCGGAAGTTCTGAGAAGCGGCCACGCTCAATGCAAGCACAAGCCAGAACAATGTTCCAAATTGAGGACTCACATTGAAAAGAAAGTCGACCATCCCATGAATCAAAGTAGCGGTCACTGCCCCGCACACTCCAACACCGACAATTCGAAATAAGGGATCGGGGTCTTTGATGAGCTTTATAGCTCTAAACACGATTGAACCAACAACGACGAAGAAAGCCAGGAAGCCGACGATCCCTGTTTCTGCAAGCAATTGGAGGTAGAGATTGTGCGCGTGTAGCTGTCCACCAATGGGTTCAGGAACATACACTAAAGACGAAATGCTGTACGTCCCAAACCCCACCCCAAGAATGGGACGCGCAAGAAACATTGATGCCGCAGATGCCCAGATCGCCAACCGGGAAAGTTCAGTAAATTCATCCACGTCTCGCAATCGCTCGAAATACGTTGCCAACATCGGAGCGCTCAGAGCGACTGTCACAGCAATGGCTACTAGTATCCCAATTCGCATCCCGCGCTTTTGAACCAAACACAAGATACTGACCAAAAGTGATCCGCCGTATGCAATGAGCCCACCGCGACTCTGAGTCAGAAGCAGTGCGGCTGTGCCGGTTGCAAAGCAGATCAGTCCCAGCCACCGCGTCCAACGGCTTCTTGCCAAAACCATGCTCCCGATTGAAAACGGGATCACCAGATTCAAATAGCCAGCCAGGGAATTGAAATGAAACATGAATGATGTGACACGTCCCACCCAAGGTTCAAGCACATCTGCCTGCATGGGATACAAGCGGAAGTAGAAGTCTGTGTAGCTGCCATCGAGTTCCTGGTAAAAACCAAACAAAGCGACACAAACGGTGGAGACCAGCAGTATCTGGATGATTCTGGCAACATGCTTGCGACT
>JAOAPL010000289.1 GCA_025462925.1 Acidobacteriaceae bacterium | reverse complement strand
TACAAAGCGTTCAACGCGGTCAGGTCTTCGACGCTTGTCGGATGGTATCGGCGCAGAACATCGCGCATGCCACTCGATTCAAACTGGAAGACTCCCGAGGTCAATCCCTTGAAGAAGACTTTCTTGTAGGTTTCTTCGTCGTCCAGCGGGATGGAGCTCAGGTCAAGCGCCGTGCCGCGCTGCGCGATCAATTTGAGCGCGTCGTCGAGAATCGTCAGCGTCGTCAGCCCAAGGAAGTCCATCTTCAACAGGCCGATCTTTTCGATCGCCTTCATGTCAAAGGCAGTGACGATTTCATCGTTCTTGGTCTTGTGTAGCGGGACCAGATCGGTGAGCGGCTGCGGCGAAATCACGACTCCCGCGGCGTGTACGCCCACGTTGCGCACCAGGCCCTCAAGCTTGCGCGCTGTGTCCAGCAATTCTCGAACTTGAGGCTCTGTATCGTATGCCGTCTGAAGTCCGGGCGAATCTTTTAGCGCGTTGTCGAGCGTGATGTTCAACGTGGTGGGCACCATCTTGGCGATGCGTTCCACCTCGTTGTATGGCATGTCCATGGCGCGGCCCACGTCTTTGATCGCCGCCTTCGCTGCCATGGTGCCGAAGGTGATGATCTGAGCGACGTTTTCGCGGCCATACTTTTGGGTAACGTAATTGATGACTTCGCCGCGTCGGTTCATGCAGAAGTCGATGTCGATATCCGGCATCGAGACGCGCTCCGGATTCAGGAAGCGCTCGAAGAGCAGCTCGTTTTGCAGCGGATCGATGTCCGTGATGCCCATCGCATACGAGACCAGCGACCCAGCCGCCGACCCGCGCCCCGGGCCCACAGGAATGTTGTTCTCTTTTGCGTAACGAATGAAATCCCAGACGATGAGGAAGTATCCGGAAAACTTCATCTGCTGGATGAGTTTGATCTCCAGGGTGAGCCGCTGCTCGTAATCGGAGATGGTCTTTTTCAGCCGACCAAGTTTTTCTTGCGCACGAATCAGTTCGAAGCGTCGCGACATTCCCTCGCGCGAGATTTGCTCGAAGTAACTGTCAATGGTGTGGCCCTCGGGTACGGCGAATGTGGGAAACGGATTCCCGACTTTCTCGATCTTCACATTGCAGCGTTCAGCAATGGCCATGGTGCGGGTAAGCACCTGCGGAGCATCTTTGAAGACGCGCCCCATTTCGTCTGCGCTCTTCACGAAGAACTGATCGCCGTGGAACTTCAGCCGGTTGGTATCGTGAACGGACTTCCCTGTCTGCACGCAGATGAGCACGTCATGAGCGTGGGCATCACCTTCACAAAGGTAATGGCTATCATTGGTGGCAACCATCGGGATGCCAAGGTCGGACTCCAACTTGAAGAGGTCGTTGTGGATGCGGTGTTCTTCCGGCAGTCCTTGGTCTTGAATCTCCAGAAAGAAATTGTTTTTGCCGAAGATCTCGCTGTATTCACCCGCTGCGGCTTTCGCCTTTTCGAAGTGGCCTTCCATCAACTCTTCGCAGACCTGTCCGGCCAGACATCCTGATAGCCCGATCAACCCTTTTGAGTGCGCGGCCAGGAACTTTTTGCTCACGCGCGGCTTGTAATACATTCCGTGCAGCGACGCCTCGGAAGTGATCTTCATCAGATTGCGATATCCCTCATCGCTCTCCGCTAGCACCAACAAGTGGTTGTATTTGTCGCCTTCGGGCGCTGCGCGATGGTCGTCCTTTTTGCAGATGTAGAGCTCGCATCCGATGATGGGCCGGATCCCTGATGATTTCGCGGCATTGTAGAAGTGCATCGCTCCAAAGATGTTGCCGTGGTCCGTCATCGCGACCGACGTCATACCGAGTTCCTTGACGCGGGAGACCAGCTTTTCCGGCTCACACGCGCCGTCCAGCAAGGAAAAATGGGAATGCAAATGCAGGTGAGTAAATTCAGACATTCGGGTTACTTCTATTTTAATTGCTGGGACGTAAGTTGGAAGGATTAATGGGCCCGATTAGCTGGGGCCCATTGTTTGAGAGTTTACTTACGCATTTTTGCAGGCTTCTTGGCAGCAGCCTTCTTCTTCGTAGCTGGCTTCTTTGCCGCATTCTTCTTAATGGGCTTCTTCGGCGCAGCTTTTTTCGCTGCGGGTTTGGATGCCTTCTTCGCTGGAGCTGCAGGCTTTGCGGAGACTGCCGCTTTCTTCTCCGGCGTGACCGCCTTGACCACGTTGCCAACTGCTTTGCCTACTGCGACAGCCGCTTTTTCGAGCGGCGTGGTTGGATTTCCTTGCTCGTCCATTGCACCCTCTTTCTGATTTCCATTAGCTGCCGCCGCGCCTGAACCTGGCTTACGGCCACGCTTGCCTTTGACCGGTGCAGCACCGCCGTCGACGCTCGGCGCTACCTTTGCAGCTTTTTTCGCTCCCCGTCCCCGACGCACCGGCGGTGGCGGCGCAACTGGCTCTGGCGGGGAATAAGGCTTGAGGAAATTGATGGTTTCTGTGTGCGACTTCAGCTTGCCGTCCAGCAACATGAGGAAGACTTCATCAGCCAGCTTGGGATACTCCGGTAACTCAGGCGTAATGCGCAGTTCCGCCATTTCCGGCAATGGCAAGCGGGTCCTTACCTGTCGCCACTTACCTAGGAAATCCTGGATCTTCCTAGCGGCTGCGGAATTCTTTGTAGTAGCCGCGGTAAAGAGGATCGTCTCCGGCTTGGTGTTTTGCAGCATCTTCCACGCTTGCGAAGGCAGTGCCGCATCCTTGCCGGTCAACTTCTTCGCGAAATCCCTGGCGTCGTCTTCCAGATGCTTCCACGCGGTGACAAACGCCTTGCGGTGGATCGCGGTCTGCAGCGCATGAACATCATTGGTGTTCATCTTGCTGGTGATGAAGTACATCACCGCCGGGCCGGCATCGAGTGTGTAACTCAGGTCCAGAAGCTGCTGCCGGATCTTCATCAAGTGGTTCAGGCCGGGCACATCCACCTTGGCCACTGACCAGTGCGGATGCAATTCATGCAGCCAGCCTTCTTTTTCCAGCGCACGCATGACCTTCAGCGGATCGTTCTCATGCGCAACCTGCTCGATCTCATGTCCGAGCAGCTTCCTGTTTACGTACTCAATGTACTTGTTTTCCTTGGCCGCATCGTAACGGGCCTGAGTACGCTCTTCAAATTGCCAGTCAAAGCGGGCGCAAAAACGCGTGGCGCGGATCAGCCGTGAAGGTTCCTCCAGGAACGCGTAGTTGTGAAGGATCCGGATGAGCTTGGACTCGATGTCCGCCACTCCGTTGAATGGATCCAGCAGAAGCCCACGCGAGCCGGGATTCAATGACAGCGCCATGGCGTTCATGGTGAAGTCGCGACGGCGCACATCTTCGTTGATGGTTGCCGGCGACATTTCCGGTGGCTTGCCCGGCTTGTCGTAAACTTCCGAACGAGCGCTGGTCACTTCGCCGCGCAGATTTCCCGGCAGCAGAACGTAGACGGTGCGCAGATTCTCATCCGTGCCTTCGATGACCGCGCCGGCTTTTTCCAGGTCCTTGACCAGCTTGAGTGCGTTGCCTTGAACGGCAAAGTCGAGGTCACGAATGCTGGCGCCACTGATGATGTCGCGGACGACGCCGCCCACCAAGTAGATGTTCATGCTGTGCGCCCGCGCAACTTCCTGCACCAGGGTCACACCGCGTTGTTGTTCCGGCGTGAGCCGGCTTTCCATGATGTAAATGTAGTCGGCCATTTAAGGGTGCTTACCGATGCCGGTCACTACTTTGTGTTGCGATTGACATACCCACCGCCGTGAAGCGATTTAAAGGCATCAATGAACACACGAGTGGCTTCCGCGTGGCCGCATTTTTCGGGAAAACGAGCTTGCCCGCTTCCAGCGACCGCCGCGTTCAATTGGCACTGGTTCGTAAGTGACTCCGGAATATAGACTTAGACAACTTTCAATGGGAATTACTAAACGCAACACAATAACATAAGCAGTTACCATTTGGCTACATTCGTGTTAAGGGAGGCAATCCGCGAGGAAAGACGTGCGAAAATTGCAACAACAGTTTCTAGTTCCTAGAACGATCTTCGCTAACTAGAAACGAGAAACCAGAAACTAGAAACCGATCTTCATGCCTTCTACTCACAAGAAAGTTGTCGTCCGTAAGATGAGCCGCGACACCATCAGCGGATATGTCTCTCCGGCAACTTTTGTCTCTGAAGGCAAGCTGGAACTGCTGAATACCTCTGGGAACCTCGTCATGATCGACCTGGCGGAAATCAAATGCGTTTATTTCGTACGCGATTTCAATGACGTTGAGAGTTTCAGCCGCAAGACCTTCACCACGCGTCCGCGAACCGAAGGCCTCTGGGTGCGATTGAAGTACAAAGACAACGACATGGTTGAGGGGTTGATGCCCAACGACCTAACGCAGATCTCGCCGGATGGATTTCTCCTTAACCCGCCTGACACCCGCGCCAACACACAACGCATCTTCGTACCGCGCAGCGCATTATCGTCGCTGACCGTGCTAGCCGTGATTGGTGGGATGCAGGGACGTCGTCGACCCGTAAAAGAAGCTGCGGACCAGGTCAAATTGTTCGGGGAATAGGTTTGTACCTGGAGAGACGAGCTGAGCCGTTCCGGCGCGCTCCTCTCGATTCTGGTACCTTAATCTGCAATGGAGCTAACTTTGGAGTATTGGGACGGTCTAAAACCTGGGTCCGTTCGTACAATCCTTGCTCCACGGAACCGCCACTCCGACAATTGAAACCATTCCAAGCAAGTCCTCGTACTTCATTTTGGAGGAACATGAAAAAGTTCGCGCTATTGCCTTTGTTGCTGGTACTCAGTACGTTCGCAGTTTGCCAACGGCTCCCGCAAAACGTAATCCCCAGCCATTATCAACTCACCTTTGGCCCAGACTTGAAGACGGCAGCCTTTTCCGGCGACGAGATCATGGACGTAAGGTTCACCGCACCCAGCAATGCAGTGACGATGAACTCGGCAGAGATCAAGATCGAAAAAGCTACGATCACCTCGGGAACGCAGACGCAAACTGCAGATGTCGCCTATGACGAAAAGAGCGAACAGGTCACGCTGACGACGCCGAAGCCGATTCCCGCAGGGCCGGCAAAGATCGCAATCAAGTACACCGGCATTTTGAATGACCAGTTGCGTGGCTTCTACCTAAGCAAGAGCAAGACCCGAAATTACGCTACGACACAATTTGAGAACACGGACGCGCGACGTGCTTTCCCTTCCTTCGATGAGCCAGCGTTCAAGTCGACATTCGACATCACCCTCATCGTGGACAAGGGTGACACGGCGTTTTCAAACGGACGACAGTTGTCAGACACCCCTGGCCCCGGCCCCGACAAGCACACCGTGAAATTTGCGACGACAGCGAAGATGTCCACGTATTTAGTGGCGATGGTGGTCGGCGACCTGGTCTGCCAGAGTGGCGAGGTGGATGGGATCCCGTTGCGTGTCTGCGCAACGCCGGACAAGGCTCCTCTTCTGGGATTCTCATTGGAAGCGACGCAGCACATCGTCCATTTCTATAACCAGTATTACGGGATCAAGTATCCCTATGGAAAGCTTGACCAGCTTGGCATTCCCGACTTTTCCGCGGGAGCGATGGAGAACACCGCAGCCATCACTTATCGCGAGACTGCGCTGCTGATCGATGAGAAGACGGCAACGACAAATCAGCGTAAACAAGTGGCTTCGACGATCGCGCATGAAATCGCACACCAATGGTTTGGCGATCTCGTCACCATGAAGTGGTGGGATGACATCTGGCTCAACGAGGGCTTTGCCACATGGATGGCGCCCAAGCCGCTGGAGGCGTGGAACCCGGATTGGCATTTTGACCTGGACGAAGTGCAGGACACGCAAGAAGCCCTGACCTTGGACGCATTAGCGTCGACTCGCCCTATTCATCAGCCTGCCAACACTCCTGAAGAGATTGCGCAATTGTTCGATGGCATCGCTTACGGCAAGGCGGCAGCAGTGCTGCGGATGATCGAAACGTATGTTGGCCCAGAGAATTTCCGCAAAGGCGTCAATAATTACCTTGAGCATCACAAGTACGGCAACACTGAGGCAAAGGATTTCTGGACGGAAATTGCAATGGCCTCTGGCAAGCCAATCGACAAGCTCATGCCGACATTCGTCAATCAAGCCGGCGCGCCGCTGATCTCAGCGAAGGCAAGTTGCTCGGCGGGCAAAACCAACATTGCCATCAGCCAGCGGAGATTGTTCATTGATCCCGCATTGCAGCAGAAAGGTTCGAGCGAACTCTGGCAAATCCCGGTTTGCGTGAAAACCGCAGATTCGAAGACAGCACAGTGCACCGTGGTTGGAGAGAAGCAGAAGACCATCAGCGTCAATGGATGCTCTCCGTGGTTCTTTGCCAATGCAAGCGGAGTCGGTTACTACCGCACTTCATACACTGAT
>JAOAPL010000211.1 GCA_025462925.1 Acidobacteriaceae bacterium | reverse complement strand
ACATTTGTCCGAGTCGCTCTTTGTCTTCTTCGCTTACAACCAGGTTCGCCACGCCTTCCACATAGACCGTCTGCGATCCGTGTGGATCATCCAGCGCTCCGCCCTTGCGCAGATCGTTTATGGCCTGCATCATGCGGTCATATTGGCTACGCTCTTCTTCCATGCGACGGACGAGTTCCGTCTGCATCGCTTCGATCGTCCATCCGCGGAAATTCTCATTCAAGTATCGTGCGGCGTGCTCAAGCTCCTGCTGGCTCAGCTCGCGTTCCATCCGCAAGAGACGGTCACGGACGATGCCGGATGTGGTAACTACAACCGCGAGGATCTTTTGTCCTGCAAGCCGGGTGAAGTACACATGGTCCAGCGCGTTCTTCTTGCCCGACATCGAGACCGCAACGCCCACCCCGCTCGACACGAGCGAAAGCACGTGAGAGGTGCGCTCCATGAACTCCTGAACATCTGAGACGCCTCTGAAGGAATCTGAAATCTTGTCCTGATCGGCGTGTGATATCTGCGCGCGTCCCGTGATCTGCTCAACGTAGTAGCGATAAGCGTCGGGCGTGGGCACGCGTCCGGCAGAAGTATGCGGTTGCTCCAGATATCCGGCCTCGGAGAGATCCGCCATCACATTGCGAATGGTTGCCGCTGAGAGACCATCCTTATTAGTACGCGAAACTGTTTGCGATCCCACCGGCTCGCCCGTCGAGATATAAGTCTCAATGATGGCGGTGAGTATCTGTCGTTCGCGTGGTCCGATTTGTGAATGGGTGGACATACAACTGCTGGGCTCAGCATCTAATTCATTTAGATGCAAAGACTTACGCTAGGTTTGCCGGAAGTCTGCCTTGGCTAGATTTTAGGATTTGAGTGCTGGATTGTCAAGGAAGGGACAGATTGGTTGCCATAATCGAAGGTCGCCGTTGTTCTCGTCGTATCAGCAATAGATAGATCAGCGCTGCCAAACCCGACGCAACCGCTGAAACAGCTGCGCTCACCACTGAGAGGGGGCTAAGTTCGCCGGGAAAGAGAAGAGAAATTCCCTTGATTGAAATCGGTCCAAGCAATGTGCCGACCCCAGACCATAGAGCTATCCGCCATCCCTGAATATCAGTCACAAGCAGGGCAAACGGTACTGCCAAAATCCAGCCAAGAAAACTGAAAACAAAATAAAGATAGCATCCAAACCCCAGCCAAATATCTCCAACACCTCCGACGCGCACCCACAAGAGCGCACAAAAGAAGGTAATAGTCGGCGGAATTGCGACGCTTGCCAGCGAGTAAAGCAGCCGCTTCCACCACGGAACCATCGCCATTAAGCCCTCTTATCAGCTTACCTCAACCTGAGGCTATCAGAGATTGGCCAAGTCATTGCGCATTTAATCTTCGACCGCAAAATTCACGATGGCAAATCGAGTCTTAACTTGGCATCAACTGAAAACAAATTGGTACGAGGATGACGTTCTAACGGCCCATTAGCTAATTTCCTTCTATGACCCATGAACATCTGGAAGCTAGAAGTAAAGGGCAGCCCCATGTTATCTCAAGCCAAGTCTTTTCAGCTTGACTAGGTCACTTCAATCTTAGTCTCCGGCTTGGCCGCGATTTCCGCCGCGCGCTCCTTCACCTTCTGCGCAAAGTCGAAGAAAGATTTTGCGCCCACAGAGTTCTCACCCGCCAGCGCAACAGGATGTCCTGAGTCGCCACCCTTGCGGATGTTGGGATCCAGTTCAATCTCGCCGAGAAAGTTCAATCCGAACTGGCGGGCCGTTCGTTCCCCGCCGCCCTTGGAGAAGATATCGATCTCATGCTGGCAATGCGGACACGTGAAGCTGCTCATGTTTTCGACCACGCCGAGGATGTCCACCTTCACCGGACGGAACATCTCAATCGCCTTGCGTCCATCCTGAAGCGAAACATCGGACGGCGTGGTCACCACGACCGCGCCGGTGATCGGCACCGTCTGCACTAGCGAAATCACGACATCTCCCGTTCCTGGAGGCAGATCAACGATCAGGTAATCGAGTTCGCCCCATTCCACCTGCTGCAGGAATTGGCGGATCATCTGGTGCAGCATCGGGCCGCGCCAGACCAACGGCTTGTCGCCGGGATTGAGCAGTCCCACAGAGATCAGCTTCACGCCAAAGCTTTCCAGCGGCTCAATACGGTTTTCGTTCACCAGTCGAGGTTGCGCAGTTGCGCCCATCATCAACGGGACGTTCGGGCCGTAGATATCGGCGTCAAGCAGGCCGACTTTATGCCCCAACTTGGTCAGGGCCACGGCGAGATTTACAGCGACAGTCGTCTTGCCCACTCCGCCTTTGCCTGATCCAACGGCAATGATCGTCTTTATGCCGGGCAGCGTTTGCGGTGCAGGAGGAACGCCGTGCGTAGGTTGATGCTGATGCGAATGGCCCACTTAGCTACCTTCTTTAACTTTAAAAGATCAGATTAATTTAAAAGATCAGATTAATTTCAATTATACGGAAACTGGTGGCGCAGGCTTCGGCATGGATGCAGAAGCGGAATTCAACCTTGTCCTGGGTGGCGCAGGCTTTTGCAATTCGTCGTCTCTGGGTGGCGCAGGCCTTCAGGCCTGCATTCGAGCCGCTATGACGAGAACGGCTTTAGCCGCTGAGGTCAAGGCGCGATTCACACCGCGCTATATCCACCATCGACCGGAAATGCTGCTCCTGTGACCCACGCACATTCATCGCTGGCCAGATACACCGCGCAGTAGGCAATGTCTTCCGGCTTTCCGAATCTTCCCATCGGATGCAGCGCCACCCGATGCTTGCGCGCGGCCTCAGGATCAGGTGCATTGGTAATGAATTGCGAAACCAGCTCTGTTTCCACAATGCCGGGACAAATCGCATTCACACGAATGTTTTCCGGAGCGTGGTCAAGCGCCATGGCCTTGCTCATCAGAGTGACCGCGCCCTTTGACGCGGCATATGCCACGCGGTTCTTAGCGCCAACCAAGCCCAGAACGGAAGAAATATTGATGATCGACCCACCGCCGGACTTCCTCATATGCGGCAACACGGCTTTGGACAACAGCCACACACCGCGCACATTCGTATTCTGCGTTGCGTCCCACTCTTCTTCCGTGTGGCTTTCCGCGGTGCCGGCGACCAACTTCCCCGCGTTGTTCACCAATACGTTCAGCCCGCCAAAGTGTGCGACCGTCTCGCGGACGATCCGCTCGATATCGTTCTTGTCACTCACGTCGCCCGGACAAACGAAGGCAGCGCTTCCAATCTCGCGGGCAACTTCTTCCAGCGGAATGCGCCGTCGCCCAACCAGCGCCACGCGTGCACCCTCGCGCACAAATGCAATTGCGCATGCGCGTCCAATACCGCTGCCCGCGCCAGTGACGATGGCGATCTTCCCAGAGAGTCGCTTTCCATTGGCGGGATTTCGGCGCGGAGATGACGTTTCATAAGCAGATGAACCCTGATGATGCGAGCCCATGATCACTTGTGGATCGACCCACGCGGGGCGCGACTTGGGATCCATTCTCAAGCGCAGCAGTATCAGGCGCACGAATACGAGGATGGCGAGGACGACAATGATGAGGATGAAATATTTCAGCATGAGCGCAGGCCATTACTGATCGACCTGAGAGGCTAAACTTTTTTGAGGGCCTTCTTGCGTTGCATCTCTTCCTTGCGGAGTTCGCGGCGACGTCCCGCATCTTCATAGCGCTGCTTCTCTTCGTCGTTCTCCGGAATGACCGGCGGGACCGGCAGATGATGTCCGCGCTGGTCCACAGCGACGAAAGTCAGATACGCGCTGCTTACATGGCGACGGGTCCCGGTGATGTAATTCTCGACAAAAGCTTTCACACCGACTTCCATCGACGTCCGGAACGCGCGGTTCACGGACGACCTCAAGATCAGCAGATCGCCAACGTGGACGGGCGCGAGAAAATCAATGTGGTCCATGGAAGCCGTGACCACATAGCTGCGGGAGTGCCGATGCGCGGCCATGGCCCCAGCCAAATCGATGTAATGCATCAGGCGTCCGCCAAGCAGGTTGCCGAGCGGATTCGCATCGTTGGGCAGCACAACCTCGGCCATCTCCGATTGCGATTCCGAGACCGGACGGGGCGTCAAATGTCCTTCCATTGCTTCGATCATAGTTGCCATTTCCCGTTTTGATGATACAGCAGCGCTGGAAGTCTCAGAATAGTTGGCCACATGCTACGCTCTTCCCATGGACAGAATCGAGATGCTGACGCAGATCCTTGACCAGAATCCGAATGATGCCTTCGCCCGTTATGGATTAGCAATGGAACACGCCAAATCCGGCGACTTGGAAACTGCGATGTTGGAATTCAAGAAACTTCTGGAAGTCCATCCGGATTACGCTGCCGGATACTTTATGGCCGCACAGACTCTCGCCAAGGCCGCACGCTCCGACGAAGCGAAAACTTATCTGCAAAACGGAATTGCTGCCGCCGCGCGTACGGGAAACGCCCACGCCAAAGGCGAGATGGAAGCGATGTTGGATGAGTTGGGTTAGCGCCCTCTACTGACGCCCAAGAATTAACCTATTTGAAACGCGGATGCAGATCACCAAACGTGACCTGTGACGGGAAATCGCTGAATAGTAATTGCGCGAATGGATAGAGCGCGGAGTGAAACAAAATTGCGCGGCGAGTCTTTGAACCCTGCAGCCAATCGCGCACTTGGATGTCCTCTTGCTGGGTCATCACCCGAATCGCGACGGCACTTGCCTTCATCTCCTCCGCTTTGATCAGAACCCGGCCGATCTGACCTGGCTCATCTACTTCCACAAATGTCAGTCGCAAAGGTGCGTATCTGTTCAGCGCACGGAAATAGCGAGCAGGGGCATCGTAATACTGAATAGGGAATGCCTTTTTTGTGTCCTCCACAACTATGGGTTCTGCGACCAAAAACTGCACTGGTTGGCCGCCGATAACCACCGCTTCCCCTTTCTTATGGACCGGTGCTCCGCCGATGATCATTCCCGGCGCATCGTAGCCAAGTAATTCATCCTGGTACCGATCGCCCGGCACGAAGACGTTGATGCCCTTCTGGGCCAGGTAATAAGCGGCCTTCATCTTACCGGTTGAGTCTCCGCAACCGATCACGAGCTGCATGTGACGTTCGACGGCCTGCGGCACCAGCGCTGAGATTCCGTGCGTGTCTTCGATCCAACCAACGTCATCCACGGCGTGAGTGGTGGGATACCTCATCTTGTCATCCAAAACCTGAAAGCGGAACGTACCGGTATCATCCGGCGCGTACCATTTATCGTTTTTGCGCGCTGCCAATGAGCCAGCCATCGGATATATTTTGGCGCCGGCGAGTTCTATGATGCGCTGCGCCAATGCACCTTCGTGATAGCCGATAAGAGCAGCCGCTGCGGGATCGTCGCTCGCGGACCATTTTAGTTGTGCGCTGATCCAATCGCGCATGACACGATCCACCTGAGTGCCGATGCGCATCCCTGGAGTGATCTGGACCGCACTCTCGCCAAGGACGAAATTTTTCGCGCCGGGTGGAACTGTCAAACTAGCGCGCACCTCTACGTCTCCAAAGACGCGGCTCGGGTCGCCGTTAGCCATTGCGTCGAGCAGAAGCGCTTCCGATGGCAACCCGGCTTGTGCCGCCGCTTTCGAAGCGTTGTGGAAATGCCGATGAGTATCTTCTCCACATTCTGGGCCGGCAAATCCAACGACGGTCTCTGCGACGTAGCGGCGGAATGGTGAAGAGTCGGACGCCGAAGCCACCTGTCTATATTCCTTTAACATGTCGCAATTGGGAGTTCCCGTCGTGCGCCACAATGCGAAACGCGCGTCCGCCAGCAATAACTTGTCAGCGGGAAAATACTGTCGGTAGTAGCCGATAAGATCATTGCGGACGCTGGGGTCGATTCCCTCCCAGGCACATGAGTAGCAGATAGACGAGGGGCGGGGCGTGATGCGGCCATCTCCGAATAATTCGGAGGACTTGGGCCCAATTCGACCGAGTGCAAATCCGGCGAGAATACCGGCTAGAAAGATGATTAGACCGCGCTTCACGATGAGGGCAACAGTTTACATGAAGGAGAGTGGAAGTCATTTCGCGAGCTTAAGCAAGCTCGCCATGACCCTTTCGATCGCACTTGGCCAAAGTTGATACAACTTGATCTTGATGCGATCTCCCACTGGCACCACCACTTCCCTCTTCTTTGCCAGATAACCGAGCAGTACCGCACGTGCAACGCGCTCCGGAGGAATCCTCTTGGTCACGGCGCCGGAGAACCTCACTCCTCCTTCGCCCTTCACCGCGTTGTTGGAAAATTCCGTGCGGATGTATCCGGGACACACCGTCATCACGTGAATTCCGAACGGCCCCAGTTCAATGCGCGCGGCTTTCCCAATCGCGTTGAGCGCGAACTTTGTTCCCGAGTACGCCGCCATGCCCGGCACGGGAATGTGTCCCGCAACACTCGAAATGTTAACAATGCATCCCGAACCCTGATTCTTCATGGTCGGGATCACCGCCTGCATCGCTTCCACTGCTCCGAAGAGGTTCGTCTCAAACATCTCGCGACAATCGGCCATGCTCATCGATGCCACTGACGCTTGCAATCCGCTTCCCGCATTGTTGATCCAGAGATCGATCCGCCCGAAGCGTTGCACGGTTGCCGTCACAACTTGCTCGATCTGCTCACGACGTCTTACGTCACAAGCGATCGCGATCGTTCGTTCGCTGGATCCGATGCGTGAGCGCGCTGCCTTGGCTCGACTGGCGTCGCGTGAGCAAAGCACCACATTAGCGCCCTCTGCCGCATAGGTTTGCGCGATGGATTCGCCGATTCCCATCGACGCCCCGGTAACCACAACCACTTTCCCTTGTAATTGCATGACAAGCCTTGTAGTCGTGTGCTGGCGAAGAGTCAAGCAAATCCGCATATTCGAAAGTGCCGGAAAAAGCGTTACAATTGCCGCTGTGAGCGACCTCCTCCGCTTATTCCCCC